>CAYYCU010000005.1:6609-9607 GCA_964470415.1 uncultured Ruminococcus sp. | reverse complement strand
ATGTCCGGCGGACAAATGCAACGCGTTGCCATTGCCAGAGCCTTGGTAAACGATCCCGACATTTTGCTTGCAGACGAACCGACCGGTGCTTTGGATACGCAAACCAGCATACAGGTTATGGATATTTTGCGTAAAATTTCCCGCACCAAGCTTGTCATTATGGTTACGCACAATCCGGATCTTGCCCACCGCTATTCCAACCGTATCATCAGCGTATTGGACGGACACGTGGTAAGCGACACCAATCCGTATCATGCTGGTAAAGAGCCGCAATCCGAAACGATTCCCGCCGAAGCCCCAAAGCCGCAAAAGACAAAGCGTAAAAATCCGTTTTCGATTTCTCCGCGCGATGTACGTACGGCGCAAATAGGCGGAACGGGAATAAAAAAAGGCACGGCAAACAACAAGCAGCATCAAAAAAAGCGTTCCATGTCGTTTTTCACCGCGCTGTCTCTTTCTCTGAATAATCTGATGACCAAAAAAGCGCGCACCTTTATGACCTCGTTTGCTGGCTCAATCGGAATTATCGGAATTGCTCTGATTTTGTCGGTTTCCACCGGTGTTAATAACTACATTGCATCGGTTCAGCGCGATACGCTTTCGGCATATCCGCTCACGATTGAACGCGAAACACAGGATTACAGCGCACTGTTTTCGGCAATGACCTCCGTCTCCGAATCGCAAAATACGGAAACCGATCCGAACAAAATTTATGTGGACGACTCGCTGGGAAGTCTTGTCTCGGCAATGAGCTCCACAACCAGCAACAATTTAAAGGATTTTCTCCCCTATTTGGAAGAAAATTACGATCAAATCAAGGATCTTTTAATTGATACGCAGCTGACTTATGATTTTGACCTTCAAATTTTTTCGGCAGACGGAAAAACGCAGGTAAGCCCCACCACAATTTTTGAAAACATGGGCTCGGCATTTTCCGGCATTGGCGAAATGATTAATACCATGGGCTCTTCCGGCTTTAACGTGATGTCGGAGATGATAAACAATCAAACCCTGTTGGACGAACAATACGAGCTGATTGGCGAAGGAAGCCACTGGCCCGAAAAAGCCAATGAAGTGGTTTTGGTCGTCAATCAAAACAATCAAATCAGCAAAATGACGCTCTATATGCTCGGCATTTTGGATCAATCCGAGCTGGAAGATATTATGGAAAAGCTGATAACCGATGGCACGTATGAATCGTCTCACATGGAACCGTATGAAATGTCCGATTTTATCGGCATGGAATTTCTTCTCCTCAACACCTCCGATTTTTACGCAAAGCGCGAAAATGCCATCTATACGGTTGACGGCAAAACCTATCCGATTTGGTACGACATGCGGGAAGGCATTTTCGACCAACAAAAATTTGTTACCGAGAACGGTACAAAGTTGGTTATTTCCGGTATTGTCCGTCCGCGCGAAGGTGCAACCGCCTCCTCTATTTCGGGTGCTATCGGCTATACAAAAGGTCTGACGGACTATATTTTGGAAGAAAACACCAAGAGCGAAATTTTGGCGCAGCAAAAAGAAACGCCGACACACAATGTTCTGACCGGACTTGCCTTTGAAAGAACGCCGTATACCAGAGAAAACATTCAGGAACTGATTGAAAAAGTAGATGATGCCACCATGCAACAGCTCTACGCTTATATGACACAGCAAATTTTGAGCAATCCCACCTTTTCCGAAAAGCTGGTTGTCAACAGTGCAACAAGTTTTCTCGGTTTCTTCTCTATCATGCCGGCCGAACAGCAAGCACAGCTGTTGCAAGCCATGCTTCAAATAGCACAGGTCAATGATCCGACCGGAAGTGCGCTGGCGCCCATTTTCTCTGTTATCAGCAGCACCACAAACGGCGTGACCGTGACGCCCGAAAATTTACTGACACTCTTGCCTATTCTTTCTACGGAGCAAGTCATGGCACTGCTTTCCGGTATTCCCGCGACACCGGAAAGCGAGCAAGCGCCTGCCACGCCCGCCGTTCCCGGTCTCATTTCGGTTTGCGGAGACGAAGCCATGCAAACCGTTTACGCCAATGTGACCGAGGCATTGAAAAATCTAACCATTACAGAGGAAAGCTTTAAGCTTTTGCTGCAAGGCGACTTCATTCCGGACGAACAATTTTCCGCTATGGAAGAAATGCTGTATCAGCTGGCACCGCAAACCGATGCCACTTATGACTCGGTATTGAAAGAGCTTGGCGATGCGGAACAAGCCGATCCCGCCTCTATCAATTTCTATGTCAAGGATTTTGAAGCAAAAGATACCATTGAAGCATTTATCAAGGAATACAACAACGGTGCAAAAGACGCCGATAAAATTCGCTATACGGATGTTGTCGGCATTATGATGTCCTCGGTAACCACAATCATCAATGCAATCTCCTACGTTTTAATTGCCTTTGTTGCAATTTCTTTGGTGGTTTCCTCGATTATGATTGGAATTATCACGTATATCTCCGTATTGGAACGCACCAAGGAAATCGGTATTCTGCGTGCCATAGGCGCCTCCAAAAAAGACGTCCGCCGCGTATTCAACGCCGAAACCTTGATTGTCGGCTTTGTGGCGGGTATGATTGGAATTTTTGCAACACTCGGATTTAACGTTATCATCAATATCATTTTGTATCATTACACCGGTATTGCCAATTTGAAAGCCGCGTTGCCGATTGACGCCGCTGTCATTCTCGTTGCAATCAGCATGTTCCTCACCTTTATCGCAGGTCTGTTTCCCTCCGGAATTGCCGCCAAGCGCAATCCTGTGGAAGCCTTGCGAAGTGAATAACGAAAAAAATCAGACCGTAACATCTTTTTGGATGCTACGGTCTCTTTTTACAAGAAAATAAATAAAAATTTGTAAAAAATTTTTCGTTTCTATACAAATCTATGGCAAAATGTGATAGAATATAGTTTAATGATATTGATTTCAAGATACAAGAAAGGCTTTTTATGAAACTGTGGCAAAATATAAAAGCACTGCTGTGTAAAGGATGCATCTA
>CAYYCU010000005.1:0-6509 GCA_964470415.1 uncultured Ruminococcus sp. | reverse complement strand
ATCAAGGGACGCATTCGCCGGCTGATGGAAGAGGACTGAAATAAAAGAGGATTTACCGTTATGAATGCAAATAAATTCAACAACCTTATGGCAGGGTTGCTTTTGACGATTTTGATTTTCATCGGGCTTTGTATCATTGCGGCGGCAACATTGGGGATTCTCAAACTGACGACTCCTCAAGAAGAGCCACCCGTTACGGATTCCAATGAAACCGACACGCAACCGCCGGATACCCCTGTTTCCGTAATAAAAAAAGAAACGCAGCTTGCCGAAACGGCCGATGCGGGGAGCGCATATATTGACAAAATGATTTTTTTTGGAGAATCCACCACCGCCCATTTAAAATCGCGCGGCGTTTTGCGTGACGGAACCGAAACCAAACAGGTTTGGATGGATTCCAGCTATACAAAAATGCTTTCCTCGCGTATTACGTCCGAGCCGATTGTATATCCGCCAACTGGCGAAAGCCTGACAATTGCCAAAGCGTGCGAAAAAGAGCAGCCGGAATATTTGGTGCTTTCCTTTGGGCTCAACGGCATAACCGGATTTATTGCAGACAAAAACTCGTATGTAACGAATTACGGCAAGTTAATTCGCGCGGTACAGACCGCCTCGCCAAACACCAAAATCATTTTGCAAACCGTCTATCCCGTTTGCAAAGCCGACAACTACAACGTAGATGTGGACACGCTCAACTCGTATATTATGACACTCAACAGCTGGTTACCCGAAATTGCCGAAAAATATGAAAATGTCCGCATTGCCGACACGGCATCGGTTTTGCGAGATGAAAACGGGTGGTTGCTTTCCTCCTATGACAACAGCGGAGACGGCATTCATCTCACTGCCGCTGCTTACGAAAAAATTCTCGGTTATTTGCGTACACATGCTTGGCAATAACAGAAAGGACACAATATGAAAAAAATAATGGTTGCTTTACTCTCCGTCATGTTGCTTTTGACAGCCGTATCCTGCGGCAACGAAAAATATGCGGACAATGTATCCGCCAATGCCCTTGCAGGCAACGCCGTTACGGCTCTGCAAGCGCTGGAGGCCGATGTCGACTATGCATTTGCGGATGAAGGTTATTTGGACGATTATTTCCAAATGCCCGATTACGTGTCGGAATATACCGTTATATTTGCGACCGAAGGCAACAACCTCAATGAATTCGGTATTTTTCACGTCAAAGACGGAAATACAAAAAACATGAAAAGCCTATTGGAACAATATTTAAAAGACTCTTACGCGAAAAACCAAAGTTGGTATGACTCCTATATTCCGGAAGAAACACCGAAGCTCCGCGATGCCGAGGTTAAGACATTTGGCAATTATGCGGTTTATGCCATTGCGCAAAGCAATTGCCGTTCCGGCTTTTTTCAAAGCATCAAAGATTCTCTTACCGAAAAATAATCAACAAGCGTTTTTATTGAAAGGCGCGATAAAAAAGGACAATGTTTCCGTGCTTATGGAAGATTGTCCTTTTTTTATCTGTTATCAATATCGTTTGCCCTGCCAGCTGTTTCTTTGATACAGCAATTTATCAATGTCGTTTATAACCGTTGTCTTTTTTCGACTCCAGTCCGGTGCCAACAAGTCCTCCGATTTGCCGTCTCCCGTTAGCCTGCCAATCACGGTTTCCGGCGGTAAAAGCTCCAGCGCATCGGCGACCAATTCGATATATGCTTCGCGTTCCAACGGCCAATATGCGCCGCGTACATAAGATTGTTCCAGCGCGGTTCCGCGCAATACATGAAGAAGGTGTATCTTCACCTGGTCCGGATGAAGCCTTGCCACATCCCGAACGGTTTGGAGCATCATTTCCCGATTTTCTCCCGGCAATCCGAAAATCAGATGCACACAAATTTGAATTTTGTCACTTGCTTGCCGAAGTGCCGTAAAGCCTTGGCAAAAATCAGCAAAGCTATGCCCGCGGTTAATGCGCCGTGCCGTATCATCGTTGGAGGATTGTAATCCCAATTCCACCGTCAATACCGTACGGTGAGAAAGTGCCGCCAAATATTCCACCACATCGGCAGGCAGACAATCGGCGCGGGTTGCGATATTCAATCCGACAATGCCCTCGGCAGACAGTGCCTCCTCGTACTTTTGACGTAAAACCGAAAGCGGTGCATACGTGTTGGTATGTGCCTGAAAATAGGCAATACAACGTGTGACATCCCACTTGCTTGAAAAAAGTCGCTTTTGCTCTTGAATCTGTTCGGAAACCGTGTGTGCAAAATCGGCAGCAAAATCCCCGCTCCCTCGCGCGGAGCAATAAATACATCCGCCTTTTCCGCATCTGCCATCAATATTGGGGCAGGTAAATCCGGCGTCCAACGGAAGCTTGACACATTTGCCGCCAAATGTACGGCGCAAATAATAATCGTAAGTATAATATCGCTTATTGCTATCACTGTACAAAAACGGATTTTGCTCTGCCTGCGTCATATGCGGCTCTCCTTTTATCAAATTTCGATTTTTCTGTTTATAAAATCGAGAGATGTCCGACAATGCAACATGCATCCGAAACATCTCTCTAATATCATACGGTTTATTGCAATGGTTTTTCCCCATCCTGTAACAGCTTTTCAATTGCTGCCATGCGGACGCAAAGCGTTAAGACCTTCATTGCCTCCTGCAAATCCTTTTCGGACGGGAAAGTGGGCGCAATGCGAATATTGCTGTCATGCGGATCCTGCTTATAGGGATAAGTTGCGCCGACATCGGTAAGCTTTACGCCTGCCTCTTTGCAAAGTTGATACGTGCATTTTGCACAACCGGGCATTACATACAGACTGACAAAATACCCGCCCAAAGGATTGGTCCAATGGGCAATTCCCGTATTTGCCAAATCGGCTTCCAAGGTATGGAGCACAATTTCAAACTTGGGACGAATGAGGTCGGCAAGCTCCATCATATGCGTGCGAATATTTTCGGCGGAACCGAAATAGCGCACATGACGCAACTGATTAATCTTATCAAAACCAATGGTTTGCGCGCCGATAATCGGCATAATTTGTTTCAAATTTTCTTCGGACGCCGCCATAATCGCAACACCGGAACCGGGGAACGAAATTTTGGATGTGGAAGCAAAATAAAAAACGCGATTGCGGTTACCGTATGCCGAACAAGCCTCAAAAATATCGGCAAGCGCATCGGAACGGTCCGGATATAAATCATGTACCGCATAGGCATTGTCCCAAAAAATACGGAAATCCTTTGCGGCTGTTTTCATGGAACCGAAACGGCGTACCGTCTCGTCCGAATATGTGATGCCGTCCGGATTGGAATATTTGGGACAGCACCAAATTCCCTTTATCATCGGATCCGATGCTGCCAAACGCTCAACCGCATCCATATCGGGACCGGTCGGCGTCATGGCAACCGGAAGCATTTGAATTCCCAAAGATTCACAAATTCCAAAATGGCGGTCATAACCCGGCGCAGGACAGATAAATTTGATTTGCTCTTCCTTACACCACGGACGATCGCTGTCGCACACACCGTACAGCATTGCGCGCGCCACCGCGTCATACATCAAATTCAACGAAGAATTGCCGCCGATAAAAAGTTCTTTTTCGGAAAGCTTTAACAAATCGGCAAACAGCCGTTTTGCCTCCTTAATTCCGTCCAAAACGCCGTAATTGCGGCAGTCAAAACCATCTTCGGTGCGGCAGTCATAGGAGGAATCAATACAGTCCAGCATGCCCTGCAAAAGATCCAACTGCGCCGCTCCGGGCTTTCCGCGGGAAAGATCCAGCGAAAGTTTTTTTGCTTGAAAAGCGGCATACTCCTTTTGCAACGCGGAAAGACTGTCGGAAAGCGCTCCGCGGCTCATCTTTGAAAATTCCATTTTGTAATCTCCTTACATTGGGGTGGGGTTCTATTTCAATCTTATTACGATTGCTTATGATTTGACACCATGGTATTATATCATACCGCACCGCAAAATGCAAGAGCTTTTTGCAATTTTATTTATAAAAATTGCATTTTTAGTGTTTGTTTTTCTTTTTATTCCAAAAATCAGCCATTATTTCTGCAAGTTCCGCCGAATTTCCTGCATATTGAATGTGTTGCCAATGGTCCGGAAACAACATTTTATAGCGTGGCTCGGCATAGCGATCATCAATCAGCACCACGACTCCGACATCATCCTCGCGGCGTATTACGCGCCCCGCCGCCTGCAATACGCGATTCATGCCCGGATAAGTATAAGCATAATCATATCCGCGCTCACGCGTGTTTTCGTAATAATCCCGCAAAATATTGCGCTCGTTGGAAATGCCGGGCAACCCCGTTCCGATGATTATGCTGCCAATCAAGCGGCTTCCCGGCAGGTCAACCCCCTCGGAAAACGAGCCGCCCAAAACGCAAAATCCCACGCGCCTTTTGCTGTCGTTTGCGAATGCGTCCAAAAACGCTTCCTTTTCGGCAATGCTCATGCCGCGCGTTTGCACAACGGTTTCTACGGAAGGATAGCGAGAAGAAAAAGCCTGAAAAACCTTTTCCATATAATCATAAGACGAAAAATAGACGATATAGTTTCCTGCCTTTGCCGAAACGGTTGCGGCAATCAGCGAAGATATTTTTTTATACGACTTGCCGCGGTCTTCATATCTCGTACTGAGCGTTGGCACTGCCGCCAAACAAAAATTGGATGCATCAAAGGGTGACGGCAAAGAAACGCGAACAGCCTGCTTTCCGCCGCCCAAAATATCGGAAAAATAGTCCAGCGGCGTGAGTGTTGCGGAAAAGAGCACCGATGCATAAGCACGCCCAAGGCATTCCTCTAAAATGCGGGAGGGATCCAAACAAATCAAGCGAATGGAACGTTCTTCCCCCTCGGTTTGCACAAAGGTTAAAAAGCGCTCATCGTAATATGCGGCAATGACTTCAAAATGCCGCAACTCTCTTGCAGCAAGATAAACGGGAATCTCTGTTTCATGCCCCGCATGCGTGCGGAGCCACGCATCCAAACAAGCTCTTGTTTGAATGACCAAAGTATGAAAGGTCTCTATGGGATTGCGGCTGATGTAATAACCGCGTTCCACTCCGCCGTCATCGGTTTCCAGCGTATCACGGCACAGCCTGCGAAAGCCGTACATGGTAACCGTTAATTTTTCAATTGCCTCCCGCAGTTTGGTTTCGTTCTCCGGCAACTGTTGCCAAAGCCTAATAAACATTCGGCTTTGCAAGGTCGCCGAATACATATCGCAGGCACGGTCTCCGAGATTGTGCGCTTCGTCAATCAAAAAAACATACCGATTATCCGTTAATGCCGGCTCTTCAAAATAGCGGCGCAAAAAAATGTGCGGATCGAAAACATAATTATAATCGCAAATAACAATATCGCAAAATTCGGAAAGTGCAAGCTGAAATTCATACGGGCAAATATGATATTCCTCTGCCAATGTCTCGACAGCCGTACGGCCAAATCCGTGTTGCTTTTCCAAAGATGCGCAAACAGCACTGCCGCAACGGTCATAAAAGCCTTTTGCATATGGGCAATCCAACGGATTGCAATGGCGTGAAATGCCGGCAGAATCCGTTTTGGCGGCTTCATTCTTGCAAAGTTGCTCTCTTGCCGTTAAAACAATCGTTCGCACGTGTGAACCGGCTTTAAAAATTTGCGCCGCGGCGCGATATGCCTCACGGCGTGCCGCCGCCTTTGCCGTTAAATAAAAGATTTTATCGCAAGCACCGGTTCCGAGCGCGCGAACCGCCGGATAGAGTGCGGAAAGCGTTTTTCCGGTACCAGTAGGTGCCTCCGCAAACAGGCGCTTTCCCGCACGGATGTCACGGTAGCACTCCTTTAGCATAATGTCCTGCCCCAAACGCACCGAAGCATACGGAAATCTTCCGCTTTGAATGGACGGAAGCAAAACCGTTTGCCGTTCCATGAGGATTCTTGCGCGATATTCGATACGGGAAAGCAAATCCAAATAAAAATTTTTTAATGTCTCCGCAGAATGGCTTTTGGTAAAATAGCGCGTTGCACCATCTTCTATGCAATAATAGGTCAAACGCGTACAAATTTGATCCAGACCGCGGTCTTGACATAAAAAATATGCATAGCAACAAACCTGCGCATCATGAAAAGACGCAGGCGGTAAAGAAAAAGCCTGTCCGGAAACGGTTTTGATTTCATCTACCGTAAGCGGCACCGTGCGCAAAATGCCGTCTGCACGACCGCTGACTTCAAAGGAAATACCGTGAAAAAACGTGGTATTGGAAAGCGCCACCTCGGCATCATACTGTGCGCCTGCCTCCGCTTGCAACTTGCGATGTACCTTTGAGCCAAGCTGTGCGCGTTCATGCAGAGAAAGCAATTTTTCCGCATTGGGACGCAAATCCAAGTCGCCGCCAAGCATGGCAAGCGAACAAAGCTCGGTCACAGAGAGTGTGACCACAGCTCGTTCCGTATCATATTTCATTGCGGTCACCTCCTCCTTTGTTTTCATACCGCAAAAAAGATGTCAAACGCCGATGCTTTTGGAATACAAACG
>CAYYCU010000004.1:23228-25879 GCA_964470415.1 uncultured Ruminococcus sp. | reverse complement strand
GTAGCAGTGGCACAACGTACTTTTACGGTTTTTTTGAATTTTCCTGTTTTTATTATTCAATGCTTGATTTATGTGGTTTTATCTGTTATAATTATAAAAAAGGCAGAACCGGGGGAAAGAGAATGAAAAAACTGATTTGCTTTGATCTTGACGGGACCTTGACACAGCACCGTACCGCGCTGGAAGAAAAAAACAAAGAGGTGTTAGACAAGCTTTCGCAAAAATATAAGTTGCTGATGGTGGGGGCGGGAGATGCGTACCGTATTCGCCGTCAAATGAATGACTATCCGATTGATATTTTGGGAAATTACGGAATGCAAGAAGGAAAAATGCAGGACGGTTGTTTTTGCATTGTCCGAACAGAAACCGCGCCCGTTGATAAAAGCTTTTTTTGTAAGCAGATTGAATATTTGCGCCAAAAATACGGCTACACCCGCTACAAGGGCGAGAGCGTGGAATTTCATTCTACCGGAATGGTAACGTTTCCTCTTTTGGGAACGCAGGCCGATATTGCCGATAAGGTCTCTTTTGATCCAATGCGTGAAAAACGCCGTGTGCTTTATCCGGAAGTCCTCGAAATTTTTCGGGATTTTACGGTATATATAGGCGGCTCTTCTTCGTTCGATTTTTCCGCAAAGCGTTTTAACAAATATGATGCGATTATGCGTTATGCAGAAGAAAACGGATATCAAAAAGACGAAATTTTGTATGTGGGCGATGATTTTGGAGACGGAGGCGGAGACAGTCATGTTCGTCTTGGCGGTCTTGATTACATAGAGATTTCGGATTATCAAAAGCTGGACGAACTTATGCGGCCGTATTATTGATGCGCTTTTTGTGCATTGAAAAACGAAAAAATGAAAGAGGGCGCTTCCCAAAAAGGAAACGCCCTCTTTCAAGGTCCTATGTGACATTAAGCATCCTTCTTAACATCTAAAACCTGTTTGCCGTTATAAAAGCCGCAAACCTTGCAGACGCAATGATTCTTTACGAATGCATCACATGCAGGATTAGAGCATTTGTTCATGCCGGGCAAGGAGAGCTTGCTGTTATTTGAACGTCTTTTATCTCTGCGCGCCTTCGATACTTTTTTCTTTGGTACTGCCATGTCTACACCTCCTCTTGCGTGAATATTTATGGATTCACGTCATAATTTACTGATCTTCTTCCTCATTTTTGTCAAACAGCTTCTTCAGTACGGCAAGCCGCGGATCCGGTTCAAAGGTGGGACAACCGCAATTGCCGAGGCGCTTGGGTTTTCCGCATTTTGGACACAGACCGGGACAGTCCTCCCGGCACAGAAACCGCATGGGAAAGGAGAGCAACAGTTCTTCTCGGATTGCTGCATCCAGGTTAAGCTTGCCGTTTTCCACAACGGCATACTCATCCACGTTTTCCTCTAATTGCTTTTCACTTAAGGTTCCTTCCGCAACGACCGTCCGTTCCAGCTGAACGGCAAAGTCTCCGCTGACGGGTTCCAAACAGCGTGCGCAAACGGTGCGGTATGCAACGGTGGCTTGAAGCATGAGAGACATATAGCCGGCTTCATCGGTTATATCGCCTACCACGCGGGCATCGCCGTCAAACTCCGCGCCGTCCGGAAGATCCGGAGTCAAAAGATAATCGATGTGAATATGATCGACCTCGCCTCGCAACATCGGTCCGATATCCAGTACCATCGATACACCTCCATCTCGGTTGACATAAAATGTGACATTATCTATTATAACTGTTTTGTCTGCATTTGTCAATAGTTTTTTTTATTTCTAATGGCTTTTTGCAAGGAATATTTACATTTTTTGCTTTACTTTTTATGAGATGCCGCTATGCTTTGCAAAGATTTTGTTTTTCTTTTTTACGGATTGCGCGGTATTAAACCAACAGGTAGCCGATTCCGTTCAGTGATTCGGGCGAGTCGGCGGCGGGAGCACCTGCAAGATTGTTGGTGTCGGCAATGGCGGATACGGGACGGTGGTAGCGTTTGGCAATGCTCCAAAGGGTATCTTCACGGGACGGGTAGCAGATTGTGTACACGGCATTGGAACGGGCAAGCGCCTCTCCGAAGTATGCTTCTGTCAGCATTTCAAAACTGCTTTCTCCGCGTGCGGTAAGGCATACCGAAAGCTCGGCGTCCACGCCGATTCGCTCTCCGTCCAATCGCGCACGGCAGGAAAGAACGGTGACCGTTGCGTCATAGTCTTTGACGGTTTCATCGGTGCCCTCTGCTTCATAACGGAAAGGAAGTTCAAATTCCTGTGCGCAAATTTCTTCGGCGTCAAACAGGACAGCCTGTGCACGGCAACGGCCGATCAGGTAATATTTTCCGTGCTCGTATTCCAACCCGTTGATTGTGGGCTGCAAGGCAATATCGGCAATTTGCATGTTCGGACGGATGCCGGCCTGTTCCAGCGGTAAGGTTGTGTTGAGGGAAAAATTTCCATTTAACATTTTGAGCGCACTGGGAAATGTATAAGTATGATAAACCGTTTCGCAGTCTGCTTCCGTAGAATACAAATCGCGCGTAAAGGAGATGCTTTCGTTTCTTTGCGCTTTTGCGCGCAAACGTACGGTGACCTCGCACAAAATTCTGCCTTCTTCAACCGTTACATGCAAATCCGAGCAAACCCCATCGGCGCAGGCGTCACAGTTGA
>CAYYCU010000004.1:15396-23128 GCA_964470415.1 uncultured Ruminococcus sp. | reverse complement strand
ATGCATTTGATTCCCAAAATGTGCACATGTGCCCGCAAGCGGCATTTTACGGACAGCTTGCGCGGTGCCGCGGCGCGGCCGGCGGTCATATCGGGTATCACATCGACATCACAGGTTAAACCTTCGTTCACCTCTATATCGGGTGACATTTCTACCGGAATACTGAAACGGTATTCCGAGGCTTCGGTAATACAGTAAAGCGCACCATCGTTTGCGGCGTACAGGATTGCATAATCAATATTACCGGAAAACTCTGCGTTTCCGGTTCCGATATATTTATCGGGAGGCGATACGGTGGCACGAACATGCAGGAGACGTTTGATTTCCGGTTGATAGTCGGGGAGAGAAAAATCGGATGACAGATCGGTCACAATTTGCTTGTCGCATACCGTTTCCTGTATCCGTACGCTGTTTTTGTCCTTTGTGTAGTTGTCCATATGATTTTGCTCCTTTGTACTGAAATGTGGTACATTGTATGCGGCAAAGGAGCGGATTATGTCAATGAAAAAGAACCGTACAGCAGCCGAACTTTTTTGCAGGGCTGTTGTACGGAGAAATATTTATTTTAAACTGTCGGCAAATGCGGTTGCCAAACGGTCACAGCGTTCGTTGTAAGGATGTCCGTCATGTCCCTTTACCCAAACAAGGGTAACGCGGTGGATTTCCAACAAATTCAGCAACTTTTCCCAAAGGTCCGGGTTGAGAGCGGGAGACTTATCTCCTTTTTTCCACCCGTTTAACTTCCATGAAAGTGCCCAACCTTTTGTAACGGCATCTACCAAATATTTGGAATCGGATGTCAAAGTCACCTCACACGGTTCGTTGAGTGCCGAAAGCGCTTCAATGGCGGCGGTTAACTCCATACGGTTGTTGGTTGTGGGATTTTCTCCTCCCGATAATTCCTTTTCTACACCGTGATAAACCAAAATTGCGCCCCAGCCGCCTGTACCGGGATTCCCGCGGCAGGCCCCATCGGTGTAAATATCAACGTGTTTCATTCCGGAAAAAAGGCTCCTTTCCGAGCGGATTTTCTATATTATACTCTAAAAATAAATTTTTTTCAATAAAAATCGTAAATTTTTTATCAAATCACTTGATTATTTGTTAAGTTTTGTTTACAATATAAAGGGAAATTAAAAAACGTACGCTTGCGTTCTTGATATTTCAGCAAAAGGAAAGGATTTTTTATGACGACACAAGAAAAAAATATGAAGCAGGAAGAAACCGCAGCAAAGGAAGATAATTCTTTTACAGAGGGAAATACGTCTGTGCCGCCAAAAAAGAGACGCCGCCGTTTTGGCGACCGTGCGGACGGGCGCAAGTTGCGCACCATCAATCCGATGAATAAATTTATGCCGTATATCATGCCGTTGCGGTGTGACGCCTGCAACACCTATGCGGATATGTTTGACGTAACCAAAACCGACAAGTTTTGCCGTCAAAAAGTAAAAGAGGGAAAAACCAACTTCAGCTTTTTGCACGTGATGATTGCCGCGTATTTGCGTGCCATTTCTCAACGTCCCGGCTTGAATCGGTTTGTCAGCGGGCAAAAAATTTATGCGCGTAACGATATTCAAATTGTTATGACCATTAAGAAAACGCTCTCGTTGGATTCTCCGGACACTTGTATTAAAGTGCGTTTCTGTGCAGACGATACCGTGGACGAGGTGTATGAAAAATTCAACAAGGTTGTGGAAGAAATTCAAAATCAACCGGAAGAAAAGACATCTTTTGATAAGCTGAACAAGCTTCTCTCCTTAATTCCCGGCTTGCTTTGCCGTTGGGCGGTCAAGTTTTTGAATTTTCTTGATTATTTCGGCCTTTTGCCCAAGCGCCTTTTATGGTTGAGCCCGTTTCACGGCTCTATGATTATTACCAGTATGGGTTCTCTCGGCATTCGTCCGATTTACCACCATATTTATAATTTCGGCAATCTGCCCGTATTTTTGGCATATGGCGGAAGACGTTCGGTTGTCGTTTGTGACAAAGACGGCAAAGCAACCGCCAAAAAATACATTGAGCTGAAAGCCGTAACCGATGAGCGTATCTGTGACGGATATTATTATGCTTCCGCGTTTAAAATTGTGAAGCGCTGTGTGGAAAATCCGGAGCTGTTGGATGTAAAGCCGGATACGGTAGCAGAAGATATTGATTGATGATATGAGACTTCAAAAAGTAACGGCTTGCCGCAAGGTTCGGTTTGCCGTTGCTTTTTCGTTTTGCGGCCGATACAGGGCGTTTGTTTTTGCACGCTTTCGGAGTTTTTGTAATATTTTTTCCATACCCATTGAAAAAATGATGATTTTGGTGTATGATATATTATAATGTTTTAAAAAATTGAACTTTCGGAAGGTAATATGATTCAAGAAGTATATGCTATTCGCTACGGGACGTTACGCGTTTGCCGTACCGATCAATTTAAAACCGGTATGCTTTCGGTCTCTGCGGTACTTCCAATCAAGCGCGAGCGCGTTTGGATGACCTCTCTTTTGCTTTCGGTCTTGCGCCGCGGAACGGTACGGTATCCGACTTTGGCGGATATTAACGGTCGGTTGGACTATTTGTACGGCACCGAGCTTTCCATTCGAAATTTTTATCGCGGCGACAGTCAAATTATCGGATTTTCTGCCGATATTCTGAATCGCACATTTCTTCCCAATGGTGAGGATTTAACGGACGGCGTACTGGATGTTATGCGTGAAATTCTTTTTTCTCCTCTGTTGGACGAGGAAGGTCTCTTGCTGTCCCGTTATGTTGAAAGCGAAAAGAACCAGCAATGCGATAATATTCGGGCGCTCAAAAACAATCCGCGCGGTTATGCGTCCGAGCGTTGCCGTTCCGTTTTATACGAGAATGAGCCTTGCGGTGCCGGTGTATACGGAACCGAAGAGGAGGTTATGGCGGTTACGCCAAGACAGTTGACCGAGCATTGGCATGCGCTTTTGTCAAATTTGATGCTTGATTGCTTTTATGTGGGAGCGGAACCGATTGATGAGATTCGCCAAGCTTTGGAAAAGGCTTTTGCACAGATTCCGTACGGCGGTCCTTTGCAGTATGCGCCGACTGTCATTGTGCGGCAGGCCGCGCATGTGCGGTATGTCAATGAAATGCTTCCCGTTGGGCAAAGTCAGCTTTTAGTCGGCTTGCGTACGGGAACTGTGTTGGGAGACGAGGCTTTTTACGCCTGTGCGGTGTGCAATGAGTTGCTCGGTGTATCGCCGATTTCCAAGCTTTTTGTCAACGTGCGCGAACGGTTGTCTCTTTGCTATTTTTGCTTTTCGCAATACAATGCATACAAAGGAACCGTATTGATTCAATGCGGATTGGACAGCCGCGACCGCGACCGTGCCGAGCAAGAAATTTTTGCACAGCTGTCTGCGATTGCTACGGGAAATTTCTCGGACGATGAGCTGGATGCAGCCAAAAAATCCATTTTGAATGCCTACCGTCAGATAGCGGACAGTCCTGCCGCTATGGAAAATTTTTATTTCGGACGCGCATTGGCAAATATCAATATCACACCCGAAGCGTGCAGCCGTGCGTTTGCGGCGGTAAACCGTTACGAGGTAATGGAGGCGGCAAAACGTATGACAACGGATACCGTGTATTTTTTAGACGGCGTTTTGGGAGAAAAGGGGGAAGAATCGGATGAAGAGGACTGAATTTTCTTCCGCGTGTCTGCATGAGCATTATACCTGCATGCAACATGCTTCCGGACTGCCGATTTATGTATTCCCCAAAAAGCTGACAACCGCATATGCGTTCCTTGCCACAAGATACGGCTCCATTGATACCTGCTTTTGCACAGAGCCGAACGGTATTCCCGTTTCCACGCCCGATGGTGTTGCGCATTTTTTGGAGCATAAATTGTTTGAAAATGAGGATGGCGGAGATGCGTTTGAGCATTTTGCCGCTTTGGGAGCGGACGCAAATGCCTATACTTCATACAACCGTACGGCATATCTGTTTAGCTGTACCGAAAACTTTGAAGAAGCGCTTGCCGAGTTGTTGCACTTTGTTACGCATCCGCATTTTACCGAGCAATCCGTAAAAAAAGAGCAGGGGATTATTGCACAGGAAATTCGGGAATGTGAAGATAACCCGTGGGAATGCGGGTATCAATTGATGTTGGAAGCCCTGTATGAGAGTCATCCCGTGCGCAAAAATATTTGCGGAACGGTTGCATCCATTGCGCAGATTACGCCGCAACTCTTATATGACTGCCACCGCGTGTTTTATCATCCGGCCAATATGGCACTGGTAATTTGCGGAGACGTTACACCGGATACGGTGTTGCGTACGGTAAACCGCGTTTTGCCGAGCAAACTGCCAAAAGCTTCTTTTTTTCGTGTCGTTCCCAAGGAGCCGCCGCATGTTGCATCTCCCGTGTTGTGTGTGCACATGCCGGTTTCAAAGCCGATTTTTTGCATCGGAATTAAGGATCCTTCTGTTCCGTCCGATCCGCAAGCGCGCTTGCGCCGTGATACTGCATTTTCTCTTTTGGATGAAATTCTCTTTTCCCGCGCGGGCCGTTTCTACAATGAATTGTTTGAAAGCGGCATGGTTACGCCGTCCTTTGCCGGCGGATATTCCTCCGCAGAGGGATTTGGATTTCACTGTATTTCCGGTGAATCCGATATACCGGAGCTGGTATTACAAAAGCTGAAGGCATATCTTATGCGGGTTTGCGAGGAGGGAATTGAACAAGACGCGTTTGAGCGGTGCCGCCGTGTACTTTACTCCGATGAATTGCGCGCGTACGATTCCACAGAAGAAATTGCAAGCAGGTTGCTTTCCTTTGTATTTGATGATGTGGAGATGTTTTCCTATTTATCGGTCTTACAAAGCATTACAAAGGAAGAACTGGAAAGCCTTGCAAAAGAGGCATTTCGCGAAGAGTTGTTTTCACTTTCGGTTGTTTGGCCGTTGGAAAAATAAAAGAAAGGATTTTTAAACCATGAAAGAATTGATAAAGGTTTCTTTTCCGGGGCTTGGCATTGAGCCGTTTACCCTAAACAAAATTGCATTTACCATTGGGACTGTTGAGGTGCGTTGGTACGGTATTTTGATTACATGCGGTATTTTGTTGGCGTTTTTGTACGCCATCTATCGCGGAAAACACAATGAGGGGGTAGTTTCGGACGATATTATTGACATCGGGCTTTTGACAGTGGTATTGGGCGTTCTCGGCGCAAGGCTGTACTACGTGTTGACCTCATTGGATAAGTTCCATAGCTTTTACGATGTCATTGCCATTTGGAACGGCGGGCTGGGCATTTACGGCGGAATTATCGGCGGATGTGCCGGAATTTTAATTGTTTGCGCCATCAAAAAAATCCGCTGGACCAAGGCGTTCGATATGATTGGCCCCGGTGTTATGCTGGCACAGGCAATCGGACGTTGGGGAAATTTCTTTAACGGAGAAGCGCACGGTTATGCAATCGGCGAAACCACGCAATTTTATTTTATGAACCGAGAGCATTTTTTAAACAGCGGGGAAGGAACGCTTTTCCATACTTTTCGAATGGGTTTGAGCCAAAACGCTTCGCGTGATATTGTCTATTATTATCATCCGACATTTTTGTATGAGTGTATCTGGAACCTTTTCGGTTTTCTTCTCATCAATCTCTTTTACAAGCATAAAAAGTTTGACGGACAAATTGCGCTGATGTACTTTACCTGGTACGGTTTTGGAAGAATGTTTATCGAGGGCTTCCGTACCGACAGTTTGTATATTCCCGGCACAACGCTTCGCATTTCACAATGTGTGGGACTTTTCTGCTTCGTTGTGGGCAGTGCTTTGTTGATTTTCTTTTCCTTTATCAAAAAAACGCCTCTTGCAACCGTTTCCGCGGAACACGGTGATGAGGCGAATCAGACCGTACCGTCTGCGGCTGACAATGCGGCACTTCAAATGACAGACCGTGCGGCGGATGATGAGCCTGCGCATAACGAGGAGCATTGCAGCGAGGATGCAGACAGCTCGGAAGCATGTACGGAAAATCAAGACGCGGAGGAAAATGAAAATGGCAAAATTGATTGACGGCAAACAAATCTCCGCACAAATTCGTGCGGAAATGAAGACGGAGACGGAAGCCTTTGCAAAACAGTACGGATATGTTCCGGGATTGGCGGTGGTAATTGTAGGCGAAAATCCGGCATCGCAGGTTTATGTGCGCAATAAGGCGCGTGCCTGTGCGGAGGTCGGTTTTTATTCCGAGGTGCATGCGCTCCCGCAGGAAACCACGCAAAGCGAACTGAATACCTTGATTGACCGCTTGAACGCGGATGAAAAAATTCACGGCATTTTGGTACAGCTTCCGCTTCCCGCTCATTTAAATGAGAGCGAGGTGCTTTTGCGCATCAATCCGGAAAAGGATGTGGATGCTTTTCATCCTTACAATGTGGGAAAGATTATGATTGGCGAATATGATTTTCTCCCCTGTACGCCTGCCGGTGTCATGGCACTTTTGGAACGCAGCGGAATCGATCCGGCAGGAAAGCGGTGTGTGGTAATCGGACGTTCCAACATTGTCGGCAAACCGATGGCAATGCTGTTGCTTCACGCCAACGGCACGGTCACCGTTTGTCACAGCCGAACCAAAGACCTTGCGGCAATTTGCCGTACCGCCGATATTTTGGTCGTTGCAATCGGACGCGCGGGCTTTGTGGGGGCGGATATGGTCAAGGAAGGGGCTGTTGTGATAGATGTGGGAATGAACCGCCGTGCCGATGGGAAACTGACGGGAGATGTCAATTTTGCAGAGGTGGAACCGATTGCTTCCGCCATTACGCCGGTTCCGGGCGGTGTCGGTCCCATGACGATTACCATGCTTTTAAAAAATACTTTGACCGCCGCAAAGAGGTGCCAATGTTGACCGAAGCGGAACGCCGTGCCTTGGTACAGGCATATTTGGGTAAAACGGTACGGATTGAAATCGACCGTCCGATAGGATATGTTCATCAAAAAGCCGACCGCACGCTGGTTTATCCAATCAATTACGGCTATGTGCCGGGGGTTCTTGGCGGTGACGGAGAGGAACTGGACGTATATCTTTTGGGCGTTGACCGCCCGGTAAAGGAATATCGTGCGTGTATCATCGGTGCGGTTTACCGTTGCAACGATGTGGAGGACAAGTTGATTGCGGTCCCTCCCGGTATGCATTTTACCGCAAAAGAAATGTATGCCGCGGTACATTTTCAGGAACGGTATTATGATTCTTATGTAGAGACCGTGTAAAAAACAAAGAAGCATCTTTTTTGGAACGATTGCTTTTTGTCATATCAAAAAATCCGTACACCGTGCTTGCAATCAGTAACGGCGTACGGATTTTTTCGGAGCGGTTGCAAACAGCCCCTATTTGTGGTATTTTGTACCGTGCAGGATAGAAAAACTGCGATACAAAACTTCCAATAAAAGCGGGCGCATCATTTGGTGCGGGAAGGTAAGACGGGAGACCGACAGATGTAGCTGACAAGCCTGCTTGACTTCCTCGGCAAGTCCGTGTGAGGAGCCGATAATCAGGCAAAGAGAAGCGTTTTGTCGGAGCGCACCGTCCAATTTTTTTGCCAACTCTTCGGAGGAAAATTGCTGTCCCTCAACGCAAAGCGCAATGCGATAGGCGCGTGGCGGCAAAGTTTCCAAAATTCTTTTTGCTTCATCTGCAAGCGCCGCATGGATTTCCGCTTCGGAGGGATTCTCCGCAATGCGTGCCTCTTTTAACTGTATCAC
>CAYYCU010000004.1:8371-15296 GCA_964470415.1 uncultured Ruminococcus sp. | reverse complement strand
CCCGCAGCACATAATTTTGCGGCAAATTCCGCGCTGTCCGTATTTGCCAAATGTCCGTTTGCGGAGAAGATACGGCGCTTTAATTCATATGGGTAGGGGCCGTTACGCAACATTTCGACATCGTGATTGCTTTCCAAAATGACCGCGTCACAGCCGGTAAGGCCAACCTCCACCTCGGTGGAAATGTGACCGATGTCGGTCGCATAGCCAATGCGAAAGCAGGCGCCGTTCTCGGTTGGAATTTCAATCCGATAACCTACCGAGCCGTTGCTGTCGTGCGGAGTCGGAAAGGAGGTTATGCAGATGTCTCCCACTTGCTCGGTAAAAATTTGCGAATGCAAAAAAAGGTGCGGTGCAACCGAGGGTTCACAGGCAAGACGGTGTGCCGATGCCGAAAAAACATGTACGGGAACAGGATATTTCTTCAAAAAAACGGGCAATGCGCTGACATGGTCACTGTGCTCGTGTGTGATAAAAACAGCTTGAATATCTTTTGGAGAAACTTGGGCTTCGCAAAGTGCTTCGCATAATTTTTTTGCGTTTTTTCCGGCATCAATCAAAATACTGCTGTTGGGGGAGGCGATGTAAAAGGCATTTCCCGTAGAGCCGGAATACAGGGAAACAATACGAATTCGGTTCATGAAAAAAGCTCCTGTAAATAAAACAAATAAATAAAGTCCGCGAGAACCGCGAAAATGATGGGGAGCAAGAGAGTGAGAATCCAACGTGATTTTTGCAAGCGCTCTTTGCAGTCATTCAAAAAAGCTTGCTTTTCCGCCGGGGACATGGTATCGGGAAGCATGTCCGGTGTGGCATTTTTACCGACAAAGCCGCGGTTGTAAATGACGTAACCGAGTCCCAATCCAAAACCGGCGGCAAGATAGATAACCATCATATAGGGAAATTGAAAATATTCGGATATAAGAAAATAAACGGCGATGAGAAGTACGGAATTTGCCAACAGATGAAGCATCAGCTTTTTACTTTCGTTTTTCAAAATGTGTACGCTCCTTAAAAAATGAAAATAGGAAAATGGGGAGAGATCTTTTTTAGGATCATCTCCCCGAAGCAGACAAAGCAATTAGATTTTAACGGCTCCGACGGGACGGATGCGAAGCACCATACAACGTCCGGCGCCCAATGCGCTGTCCATGGTTTTGCGGAAGCTTTCGACCTCTTCTTGCGGTACAAAAGCCTGAATGGTTCCGGCAAATCCGCCGCCGTGTACACGCCATGCCGCTTTTTTTCCGGCAAGAGCATGTTCGGCCAAACAAAGTGCCAAAGAAAGTCCCTGCTCGGCAGTGTTTTTGGTTGTATAAACATTTTGCAAATAGCAGAACGAGGAACGTCCGGAGGCGATGATGCCGTCAAAAAAGGTATCCAAATCTCCGCATCTCAATGCCTGCTTAAGGGTTGCTACGCGGCGATTTTCCGCAAAGAAGTGGAGTGCACGCAAAATGGCGCGGTCTCCCGTCTCACTGCGAAGTTGCGGAATTGCGGCGATGACGGCAGATTCATCGGTGTCGCGCAGAACTTCTTTTCCGAGCTTTGCGGCAACCGCTTTCATTTCTGCCGGAACAGAGGCATAGTCATCGGTCAGGTCGGCGTGGTTGCCGCCCGTGTTGATAATGCAAAGATTGTATCCTGCGGCGGTAATATCAAAGTCAATCTTTTCGATAATCGGTTGGGCAGGATCCGCAAAATCAATTGCAACAATGCCGCCAACCGCGCAAGCGACTTGATCCATCAGACCGCATGGCTTGCCGAAAAATTGATTTTCCGCATATTGGGCAAGCTTTGCAATTTCTACATTGTCAACTTTTCCTTCGTTGTAAATGTGACTTAAAATATTTCCGATCATATCTTCAAATGCGGCAGAAGAGGAAATTCCGGAGCCCTTGAGAACATTGGAGGTGGTGTAAGCATCAAAACCGCCGACACGGTAGCCGTCCTTACGGAAGCCCGCGACCATGCCCGCAATCAACTCATCGGAATGTCCTTTCGGCTCTTTACGCGGAGCGGTAAAGCTTGTAATGTCCACCGAATCCTCCGGGAAGCCTTCGCTTTTTACACGAATGACGTTCTCATTGTTCGGTGCGGCAACCGCAATGATATCGAGGTCGATGGAAGCGGCAATTACACAGCCGTGATTGTGGTCGGTATGATTTCCGGAAATTTCGCTGCGTCCCGCTACCGAGTAGAGGGCAACTTCGCGATTGGTGCCGTAAAGTGCGGCAAATTCGTCTACCGCTTTGGCGTAACGTTGCTTTTGTGCTTCCAAAGCATCGGCACCGTAAATATAAATAAAGCGCTCATCAAAATTGCCGTTTAAAATTTTGGCTTTTAATTCATTGGTATTCATGATGTATCGTCCTTTCGCATGCTCATGATATTTCCTGACAGTATCCTAATTATATCATAAATCTTTCTTTTTATCAATCCCTTTTATTGATTTTATCTGCTTTTTTAAACAAAATAAAAAATATGAGTGGAAAGACTTGCTTTTTTTTAAAAGACTTGCTATAATTAAGAAAAAGATACTAAAAAACATCAAATGGAAAAGGAAAAAACAGATATGAAGCATATTTTGGAAAAACGCGGATTTATCTCCGATATGGACGGTGTAATTTATCACGGAAACCGCATTTTGGACGGCGTTGCGGAATTTGTCAATTGGATGTTGGAAAATGACAAGCAATTTGTTTTTTTAACAAACAGCTCGGAGCGCACGCCGCATGAGTTGAGCATGAAGCTGGAGCGCATGGGACTTTCGGTATCTTCCGACCACTTTTACACCAGCGCAATGGCAACGGCAGAGTTTTTGCATACACAGGCACCGGGATGCACCGCATATGTGATTGGGGAAGCGGCACTTTCCAAGGCTTTGTACGATCAAAAAATTTATATGAATGACATCAATCCCGATTATGTTGTCATCGGCGAAACCAGAACCTACTGTTTTGAAAAAATCGAAAAGGCAATCGAATTGGTCAACAAAGGCGCAAAATTAATCGGAACCAATCCCGACACCATTGGCGTAACCGAGCAGGGAATTATGCCGGCAACCGGCGCCTTGGTGGCGCCGATTGAGATTGCAACCGAAAAAAAGGCATATTTTGTCGGAAAGCCCAATCCGCTTATGCTCCGTCACGGATTAAAAAAGTTGGGCTGTCACAGTGAGGATATTGCTTTTATCGGAGACCGCATGGATACCGATATTATTGCGGGCATCGAATCGAATATAGACACCGTTTTGGTTTTAAGCGGGGTAACGGCAAGAGCCGATATAGACAACTTCCCCTACCGTCCCAAATATATTTTGGACGGCGTTGGCGACATTGTAAAAGCCGTTCAACAATAACAACAAAAAGCGCAGCGGCTCGAATGAACTTGCATTCGAGCCGCTTGTTTATTTTATGTATTTTATCAGAAAATTGGGTAACCGGCATTGGTGTGGGCTTCGATGAGCTCATTGCAAAGCGCCACGATTTCATCGGTGGAAAGCTCGGCACCGGTGTGCGGATCCATCATGGCTGCCTGATACAGGGTTTCACGGTTGCCCGTATAGGCTGCCTCAATGGTCAGCATTTGCGGGTAGATGTTGGAGGAGTTCATTGCAGCCAACTGGAGCGGCAAATCGCCTACATAGGTCGGCGTAATTCCGTTTGCATCAACCAAGCAGGGAACCTCAACGCAAGCCTTTGCGGGAAGGTTGGAGATTAAGCCGTTGTTGATAACATTACCGCCGATTTTGTAAGGCTTGTTTGTCGCAATGGCTTCCATAATGTGGGAAGCATATTCTTTGGAACGCTCGTGCTGTACGTTTCCGCCTGCCATAAGCTGTTCTTTTTGTTCTTTCCATTTTGCAATTTGATTGATACAACGGCGCGGATACTCATCCAGCGGAATGTTAAACTTTTCAATCAAATCGTTACGATTCGGCTTGATGTAAAAGGGATTGTATTCCGCATTGTGCTCGCTGCTTTCGGTGCAGTAATAGCCGAGCTTATCAATATAATCGAAGCGAACCATATCGGAGTGCTTTTCGTTTGCATTTTTCTCTTTTGCCAAACGGCGGATTTCGGGATACAGGTCGTTTCCGTCTTTGTCCACAATTTCCAAAAGCCATGCCATGTGGTTAATGCCGGCAATCTTGTGCTTGCTGCCTTCCAATTTGTCTTCCATGCCCAACTTCTTAAAGAGGTGGGGAACACAAACCTGAACGCTGTGGCAAAGGCCAACGGTTTTGACGCCGGTGTAGCGCTGCATATATCCGGAAAGCATTGCCATGGGGTTGGTGTAGTTCAGGAACCAAGCGTCCGGGCAAACTTCTTCAATATCCTGTGCAAATCCTTTCATAACATGAATGGTACGCATTGCACGGAAAATGCCGCCGATTCCCATGGTATCGGCAATGGTTTGACGGAGGCCGTACTTTTTCGGAATTTCAAAGTCGATAATGGTACAAGGATCATACAAACCGACTTGAATGGCATTGACTACAAAGTCGGCTTTCCGCAATGCATCCTTGCGTTGTTCAACGCCCAGATATTTTTTTACGGTTGCCCGTCCTTCGTTGATGCTCTTGTTCATGGCACAAATCAAAAGATAGGATTCTTCCAGTCTTTCTTTATCAATGTCATAAAGTGCTATTTCCATATCGTGGAAAGGCTCGCAAAGCATGGTATCTCCGAGTACGTTTTTGGAAAATACGGTACTGCCGGCACCCATAAAAGTAACTTTCATTTGTTTTTACTCCTGTTTATTTGTTTTATTTTTCTGGCACTCATCAAAATAAAATTTTGATTCTGAAAATATTATAGCATGTTTTTTTTGTAAAAGCTATTGCATTATGTGATTAAAATATGTTATAATGTAACTTAATCGGAAGCGGAAAGGAAATTGTAAAAAGTGAGTACAGAGCAATTTGATTTTGAATCGCATACGGTGTTTTTGATTAACCGTCATTTTCAAGACCTGAATCCTCTTTTTTGGGGATTTGAGCACTGCAAACCGCAAAAGAGCTTTGGACCGTCGCTACGCAAATATACGCTGATTCACTATGTGGTGCAGGGAAAAGGCATGCTGTTTAAAAACGGAAAGCAGTATCCGGTACATGAAGGCGAGGCTTTTTTGATTCACCCAGACGAAGTGGTTACTTACTGTGCGGACAAACAAGAGCCGTGGTATTACCAGTGGGTTGCGTTTGACGGCGCCTTGTCTTTAAAATTCAGAGAGCTTTCACCCGTTATCGCGTTTCCGCCAGACATCATACGAGAAATGCTGGATTTGGAAGAAACCAACCTGCGGGAATACCGTGCCGCGGCGCTTTTGTTTCGCCTTTATGCGGATTTGTTTGAAAATAAAACACAGCACAATCATTATGTGCGGCGTGTACAGAATCACATTCAAGCGCTCTACATGCAACCCTTGCGCGTTGAAGAAATTGCCGAAAAGATGAATCTTGACCGGCGCTATCTTTCCAGAATCTTTAAGCAAAAAACGGGAAAAACCATTCAGGAATATTTGATTACGGTGCGTATGGAAGAAGCGCAACGCTGTCTTATGCACGGCTTTTCGGTGGAAGAAACCGCAAAACTGTGCGGATATGAGGATACTTGCAATTTTTCCAAAATGTTTAAGCGGTGGTTTGGCTACAGTCCGTTGAATTGGAAAAAGCAGCAAAAATAAAAGGCTTTCAAAACAGATGCCGTGTCGGCACGGTTTTCTTGATTTTGGAAAATTGCTTTAAAATTTTATACAAATGCTTGAAGATTTTGAAAAAGCATGCTATAATAAGTTTATCAATTTTGAAAGGTCGTTTTTTATGAAAACATTGTTAAGAGGCGGCAGAGTTTGGAATGCCGATGGCAGTTTTACCGAAAACTGTCCGATTGTTTGGGAAAACGGGGTAATTCTTGCGGTCGGCGCGGCATGCGATGCGTTACATGCCGACAAAACGGTGGAAGCTGCCGGAAAAACGGTTTTACCCGGTTTGATCGATGTGCATACCCACGGGCGTGCCGGATTTGATTTCTCCACCGCGTCCGTTGACGACATGCGGTTGATGAAGACGGATTATGCCCGGCACGGTGTAACCGCACTGTTTCCCACATTGGCTTCCGCAACGCCGGCGGAATGGGAGCAGGCAATTCACGCAATTGAGCAATGCGAATTTGACGGCATTCATTTTGAAGGGCGGTATTTAAATCCAGCAAAAAGAGGTGCGCATGCACCGCATTTGCTTGCGCCTTTGCATGCAACGGAGCTGGAATCTTTTCTTAAGCAGTTGCATTTGCCGGTTCACATCAGCGCGGCGTTCGAGCTGGATACGGACGGAAGTTTTGCCGCCTGTGCTTTGCGTTACGGTGCAACGCTGGGGCTCGCGCATACCATGGCAACTGCCGAGGAGGCACGGATTGCCGTTGCGCGCGGTGTTACTTCGTTTACGCATCTTTACAATGCAATGCCGCCACTGCATCATCGGGCGGGAGGCTGCGTCAGCGTAGCGCTTTGCGGCGGCAGCTACGGGGAACTGATTGTCGATGGCATGCATGTTTGTCCCGATATGGTTCGGCTGGCTTATCATTGCCTCGGCAAAGAAAAAACGGTTCTGATTACCGATTCGATGGAAGCAACGGGATGTGCGGACGGTGACTATTCGATTGCCGGACAGCCTGTAAAGGTAACGGGCGGAAAAGCACTTACCTTGGACGGCGCATTGGCCGGCAGCACGCTGAATCTTTGGGACGGCGTCAAAAATTTGATGCGGTTTGCCGATGTTTCGCTTGGAGATGCGATTGCCTGTGCCACACGCAATCCTGCCCGCATGGTCGGAATTGCGGACAGAGTAGGAAGTATAGAGCCGGGAAAACGTGCGGACCTGTTGTTGGTAGAGGAATCAACGCTTTCACTGCAAACTGTT
>CAYYCU010000004.1:6730-8271 GCA_964470415.1 uncultured Ruminococcus sp. | reverse complement strand
AACATGACACTTTACGAGGATCTGAAATGGCGCGGTTTAATACAGGATATTTCCGATCAAAAATTAATCGATAAATTAAATGCGGGAGGACTGACCTTTTATATCGGTACGGATCCCACCGCGGACAGCTTGCATTTGGGACATTATTCGTCTTTTCTGATTACGCGGCGGCTTGCGGCGGCAGGGCATACCCCGTTGCTTTTGGTCGGTGTTGCAACAGGATTGATTGGAGATCCGCGCGGAACCGTTGAACGCAAACTTTCAAACCGCGATGAGATTTTGCATAACTTTGAATGCCTGAAAAAACAGCTTCAAGCCATTTTCCCGTATGAGGTTGTAAACAATTACGATTGGGTAAAGGATATCAATGTGGTCGAGTTTTTCCGCGATTACGGAAAATATATCAATGTGGGATACATGCTCTCCAAGGATTTGATTCGCCGTCAAATGGAAAGCGGCATTTCCTATGCGGAATTTTCTTACATGTTGATTCAAGGCTTGGATTTTAAATATTTGCACGAGAACCGCGGTGTGGATTTACAGGTGGCGGGCTCGGATCAATGGGGAAATATTACCACCGGTATTGAGTTAATCCGCAAAACCACGGGAGACGAGGTTTATGCCTTTACCATGCCTTTGGTAACCGATTCGCACGGCAACAAATTCGGCAAGAGCGAAGGAAATGCGGTTTGGTTGGATAAAAACAAGACAAGCTCCTACGAATTGTATCAGTTTTTGCTCAATTCCGAGGACAGCATGGTAATTGAATACTTGAAGCGCTTAACCTTCCTTTCCAAAGAAGAAATTGAGGCGATTGCGGAAGAACATCGGTCGGCGCCGGAAAAGCGCTTGGCGCAAAAACGGCTTGCCGAGGAAATTTTGCGCGATTTGCACGGCGAGGGTGCATACGAATCGGCCGTAAAGATTAGCGAGCAGTTGTTTGCGGGCAATATTCGGGAAATTCCCGTCCGTGATCTTTTGGCGGGCTTGAAGGATGTTCCTCATTTTGAGACGGCAGGTGGCAATGTTATGGATGTTTTGGTGTCGGCAAACATTTGCGCTTCCAAACGCGAAGCACGCGAATTTATTTCCAACGGCTCATTGATGCTCAACGGTGCGCCGCTCCGCGATACAACGGCTGAAATTACCGCCGCGTCCTGCATTGCGGGTAAATATATCGTGGTTCGCCGCGGCAAAAAGAAATACTATTTGGGCGAATTGAAAATATAAGTGATTTCATTGGCGGGAACCTGCAAGCCTTCAAAGCTGCAGGTTCCCGTTGATTGTTTACCGAAAGATGAAAAATTTTAAGCAAAAACGACAAAAAATGAAACTTCCTATTGACAAACCGGAAGTTGTGTGCTATAATACAAAAAATTAAATCTTTAAGCCGATACAGAGATGTCGGAAAGATGAACATAACAAGCCTTCGTTTTTGTCGGGGGACTGTATTTTGTGCGTAATCTTGCCGACTGGGCAAGATTTTTTTATTGCCCGAAAGGGGGCTGTGTAATGAAACAAAAGGCGCAAATTATGGATGC
>CAYYCU010000004.1:0-6630 GCA_964470415.1 uncultured Ruminococcus sp. | reverse complement strand
CATGACCGTCCCAAGGCGGTACAGCTTGCGGTACTCATTGACCGCGGGCACAGGGAGCTTCCCATTCGTCCCGATTATGTTGGAAAAAATGTACCAACGGCGCGAAATGAACGGATTGCTGTTTTGCTTGAGGAAATCGACGGCGAAACAAATGCGTATATTTGCGATGGTACACCGGAATAATATGAAAGGATTAGGGCAATTCAAATGAAAAGCGTAAAAGAGCGTATGATGAATAAAGCGGCGGTACAGTCTTTTGCAAAGGCTTTTTTGGCCGTTCACCCCATTCTTTCCGATAAAATGGAACAAGGTACCGTTCTCCCCGGTTTTTGCGATGTGCATGTGCATTTTCGTGAACCGGGATTTTCTTATAAAGAGACGATTGCTACGGGTTCGCTGGCAGCGGCACACGGCGGATACACGGCGGTTTGCACCATGCCGAATTTAAATCCCGTTCCGGACAGTGCGGAGCATCTGAAAGCGCAAACCGATATCATTGCCAACGATGCGGTCATTGACGTTTATCCGTATGCCGCCATTACGGTAAAAGAATTGGGACGCGAACTTTCCGATTTGGAGAGCATGGCGGACGCCTGCGTTGCCTTCTCGGACGATGGGCGCGGCGTGCAAGAGGAAAGCATGATGCGTGAAGCAATGCAACGGGCAAAGCAACTCGGTAAAATGATTGTGGCACATTGCGAAGTGAACGACTTGCTTCGCGGCGGTTACATTCATGATGGCGTATATGCGCATGAACACGGGCACCGCGGCATTTGCTCGGAGAGTGAATATCTTCAAATCGAACGCGATTTACGGTTGGCAAAAGAGACGGGCTGTGCTTATCATGTTTGCCATATTTCGGCAAAGGAAAGCGTTGCGCTGATTCGCCGTGCAAAATCGGAAGGGGTAGATGTAACTTGTGAGACTGCGCCGCATTATTTGGTCATGGATGACCGCGATTTGCAGGAGGACGGACGCTTTAAAATGAATCCGCCTTTACGCGACAAACGCGACAGGGAAGCGCTGTTGGAAGGAATTTTGGACGGAACGGTCGATATGATTGCAACCGACCATGCACCGCATTCCGCGGAAGAAAAGTCTCGCGGCTTGGAAAAAAGTGCATTTGGAATTGTCGGGCTGGAGACCGCATTTCCGTTGCTGTATACCAAGCTGGTCAAAACGGGTGTTCTTTCCCTGGAGAAACTGCTTGATTTAATGGCGTACAATCCGCGCCAAAGATTTGGAATACCCATGGGCGAAAGCTTTTCCGTGTGGAATCTCAATACGGAAATTACCGTAAATCCGGACACGTTTTTCAGCAAGGGGCGTGCAACGCCGTTTTCCGGCATGCATCTGTTTGGCGAAAATCTCCTCACCGTTTGTAACGGTAAGCTGGTATATAA
Organism: uncultured Ruminococcus sp.; assembly: GCA_964470415.1. Classification (GTDB taxonomy): domain Bacteria; phylum Bacillota; class Clostridia; order Oscillospirales; family CAG-272; genus UMGS1865. The sequence goes on along the minus strand of CAYYCU010000004.1, from coordinate 5,227 downwards.
AAAAGATATATAAAATTTGGGAGGCAAAGAAAATGGCAAAAAGAAAAGATCTCAAAAAGATATTGATTATCGGTTCCGGTCCTATTATCATCGGGCAAGCTGCGGAATTTGATTATGCGGGTACGCAGGCATGTCTTGCATTAAAGGAAGAAGGATATGAGGTGGTATTGGTAAATTCCAATCCCGCTACCATTATGACCGATACCGCCATTGCGGATAAGGTTTATATGGAGCCGCTGACATTGGAATATATTGCAAAAATTCTTCGCTATGAGCGTCCCGATGCCATTCTGCCGGGCATTGGCGGTCAGACGGGACTGAACCTTGCCATGCAATTGGAAAAGAAAGGCATTTTGAAAGAATGCCACGTGGAGCTGTTGGGAACCAGCAGCGAAAGCATTGAAAGAGCAGAGGACCGCGAGCTCTTTAAGGAACTGTGTCAGTCCATTGGCGAGCCTACCATTCCTTCCGAGATTACGTACAATTTGGAGGAAGCAAAGGCGGCTGCAAAGCACATCGGCTATCCGGTTGTATTGCGCCCTGCATTTACCCTTGGCGGAACAGGCGGCGGTTTTGCTTACAATGAGGAGGATTTGCTTGATATCGGCCGTAATGCATTCAAGCTTTCTCCCGTACACCAAGTTTTGATTGAAAAAAGCGTAAAAGGTTATAAAGAAATTGAATTTGAGGTTATGCGCGACTCCAATGACCATGCCATTACCATTTGCGGCATGGAGAATGTCGATCCCGTCGGTGTGCATACCGGAGATTCCATTGTTGTGGCACCGATTCTGTCCTTGAACGACCATGATTTGAAGATGCTGAATGACAGCGCCATTAAGATTATTAAAGAGCTGAAAATTGAGGGCGGATGCAATGTGCAATTTGCATTGAACCCTGATTCCAGTGAATATTTCCTGATTGAAGTCAATCCGCGTGTATCCCGTTCGTCCGCATTGGCATCTAAAGCAAGCGGTTATCCGATTGCCCGTGTGACGGCCAAAATTGCGGTTGGCATGGCGCTGGAAGATATTCCGGTTGCAGGCGGTACGGCGGCTATGGAGCCGAGCTTGGATTATATTGTTGCCAAGTTCCCGCGTTTCCCGTTTGATAAATTTACTTCCGCGCCCAATACGCTGGGCACACAAATGAAGGCGACCGGTGAGGTCATGGGCATCGGTTCCACGCTGGACGAGTGTTTCTTAAAATCGGTTCGCTCCTTGGAAACCGGCGTTTGCCATTTCCATCATCCCAAATTCGATGGTATGAGCGTTGACGCGTTAAAAGCATATCTCGGAGAATACAAAGATGATAATATTTACGCCATTACCGAACTGATTCGCCGCGGTGTGACCGTAAAGGAATTGCATGACATTACAAAAATTACCGATATCTTTTTGGAAAGTCTTGTCCGTATTGTGGAGATGGAGAATTTGCTTAAGGCAAACAAAGGTGACGAAAACGTTTTGCGTATGGCAAAGAAGCTCGGATTTTCCGATAAATTTATTGCAAAACTGTGGGGCATAGAGGAGATCAAGCTTTTTGAACAGCGTTGCAAGCTGGGAATTGCGCCTGTATTTAAAATGGTGGACACGCTTCACACCGGCAAATATATTCCCTACCTTTATTCGTCCTATACGGGCGAGAACGCTTCCAAACTGACCGAAAAGAAGAAGGTTATTGTGTTGGGCGCAGGTCCGATTCGTATTGGACAGGGTGTGGAATTTGATTATTCTACGGTGCACGCCGTACAAACCATCAAAAAAGCAGGCTATGAGGCCATTATTATCAATAACAATCCCGAAACGGTTTCCACCGATTATACAACGGCAGATAAGCTGTATTTTGAGCCCTTGACACCCGAAGACGTAATGAACATTGTCAACTTTGAAAAGCCGGAGGGGGTAATTGCTTCTCTCGGCGGTCAGACGGCAATTAATTTGGCAGAGCCGTTAATGAAGCGCGGTGTAAAGATTATCGGTACGGACTGCGCTGCGATTGACCGCGCCGAAAACCGCGACCTTTTTGAAAAGGTGTTGGAGGAGCTGAAAATTCCGCAACCCGAAGGACAGGCGGTTACGAAAATTGAGGACGGAGTAAAAGCGGCGGAACGCATCGGATATCCTGTTTTGGTACGTCCCAGTTTTGTGCTCGGCGGTCGTGCAATGCAGATTGTTGCCAACGAAACGCAACTTCGTCACTACCTCAAAACCGCGGTGGAAATTGATGAGGACAGACCGGTTTTGGTTGACAAATATATCATCGGCAAAGAGGTGGAAGTGGACGCCATTTGCGATGGACGCGATGTGTTTGTGCCCGGTATCATGGAGCTTGTAGAGCGAACGGGCATTCACTCCGGCGACTCGATCAGCGTATATCCCACTTTCAGTATTTCCAATAAGGTAAAAGGAACCATTTTGCAGTATGCAAAAATGTTGGGACTCGGCATTGGCATTATCGGCCTTTACAACATTCAGTTTATCGTAGATAAGGACGACAATGTGTTTATTATTGAAGTCAATCCGCGTTCTTCCCGTACCGTACCGTTCCTTTCCAAATCAACCGGATACAGCTTGGCGGATATTGCAACCGAAGTCATTCTCGGAAAGAGTCTGAAAGAGCAGGGAATTTTTGATATTTATCCTGCCGAAAAGAAGCGCTGGTACGTAAAAGTTCCCGTGTTCTCCTTCAATAAAATTCGCGGACTGGATGCATATCTGTCCCCCGAAATGAAGTCAACCGGTGAGGCAATCGGATATGACGACAAGCTGAACCGTGCCTTTTATAAGGCATTGCAAGCATCCGGTATGCACCTGCAAAACTACGGTACCGTATTTGCCACCATTGCGGACAGCGATAAAGAAGAAGCTTTGCCGTTGATTCGCCGTTTCTACAACCTCGGCTTTAATATTGAAGCAACCGAAGGAACCGCAAAGTTTTTGAAGCAAAACGGGATTCGTACACATATTTTGAAGAAGATTGAAGAGGACAGCGAGGAAATTTGGGATGCGCTCCGTCAGGGACACATCGCATATGTAATTAACACCAGCGATCCCGGCGATCTCGGAACCGAAAAAGACGGCGTTAAAATTCGGAAATATGCAACCGAAAACAATGTGACAATGTTCACGTCTTTGGATACCGTGCGCGTATTATTGGATATTTTGGAGGAAACCACGCTTTGCATTTCCACAATTGATGCATGAGGAGAGGAAATGAAACAGACAATTTTTACAATTCAAGAAAATACCGCATTAACAAAATCGGTTTTTCGCATGGTGCTGTCGGGCGATACGGCGGAAATTACACGTCCGGGTCAGTTCGTTAACATTTTGCTTGACGGTTTTTATCTGCGCCGTCCGATTTCGGTGTGTGACAGAACAACCGATACGCTGACGTTGATTTACAAAACGGTAGGACGCGGAACCGAAAAAATGAGCACAATGCACCCCGGAGAAAAGCTGGATATTTTAACCGGACTCGGCAACGGATACGATTTGTCACTCTCCGGAGAGCGGCCTCTTTTGCTGGGCGGCGGTGTCGGTGTTCCGCCCCTGTACCTTTTGGCAAAAGATTTGATTGCACAGGGCAAAAAAGTTTCGGTTGTTCTCGGCTTTAATACCAAAGATGAAGTCTTTTATGAAAATGAGTTCCGCAGCCTCGGAGCCTCGGTAACGGTAGCAACGGCCGATGGTTCCTACGGCGTTCGCGGTTTTGTAACCGATGTGATGCAAAATACGGAATATACCTATTTTTACACATGCGGTCCGGAGCCGATGTTAAAAGCGGTATATCACGCTTCCGTTACCGAAGGGCAGTTCAGCTTTGAAGAGCGTATGGGATGCGGTTTCGGTGCTTGTATGGGTTGCTCCTGTAAAACACTTACGGGTAACAAACGTATTTGCAAGGAGGGACCGGTGATGAAAAAGGAGGAAATCATATGGCAGAAATGAAGGTAACGCTTTGCGGGGTGGAGTTGGATAATCCGATTATTCCCGCCAGCGGAACATTTGGATACGGTTATGAGTTTGCCGAATTGTACGACATCAACTGCCTCGGTACATTCTCCTTTAAGGGAACCACATTGGAGCCGCGCTTCGGCAATCCCACACCGCGCATTGCCGAATGTCCTTCGGGCATGATCAATGCCGTTGGATTGCAAAATCCGGGTGCGGAAAAGGTCATTTCCGAGGAGCTTCCAAAGCTTGCAACCTGTTTTCACAAGCCCGTTATGGCAAATGTCAGCGGTTTTTCGGTGGCGGAATATGCCAAAACCTGTGAGATGTTGGATGCTTGCAAGCAGGTTGGTTGGTTAGAGGTAAATGTCAGTTGTCCCAATGTACACGGAGGCGGAATGAGCTTCGGTACTTCGCCGGAAGCGGCGGCAGAGGTAACGGCTGCGGTAAAAAAAGTAACGCATAAACCGGTTCTTATCAAGCTGTCTCCCAATGTGACCGATATTGTCAGCATTGCAAAAGCCTGCGAAGCGGCAGGCGCCGATGGTATCAGCCTTATCAACACGTTGCTCGGCATGCGAATCAATTTGCAAACCAAAAAGCCTGTTATCGCAAATAAAATGGGCGGATTTTCCGGTGCGGCAATTTTTCCCGTAGCGGTCAGAATGGTATATCAAGTCGCGCATGCCGTTCAAATTCCGGTTGTGGGAATGGGCGGTGTAACAACTGCGGAGGATGTGATTGAAATGATGCTGGCAGGCGCTACGGCGGTTGAAATCGGTGCCGCCAATTTGGTCAATCCGTTTACCTGCCGTGATATTATCAATCGGCTTCCCGATGTCATGAAAAAATACGGCATTCAAGCGCTTTCCGATATTATCGGAATTGCATAAGCGGGGGCGCGCAATGAAATATGAAAAAATCCGGCTTTCCGAGCAAGACGAAAATGTTTATCTTGAAGCATATATTGCCGATCCGTTGCCTGCCTTTACCAGAAAAGCAATTTTGGTGCTTCCCGGAGGCGGATACAACATGGTGTGCTCTGACCGAGAGGGAGAACCGGTTGCCATGGCATTTATGCCATACGGGTACAACGCGTTTGTATTGCATTATACGGTAAAGCGAAAAAAGCCGTTTCCGATTCAATTGATTGAAGCTGCAAAAGCAATCGGGCATATCCGATCGCACGCCGAAGCTTACGGCATTGATCCGGAGCAGTTATTTGTTGTCGGCTTTTCTGCCGGCGGTCATTTGGCTGCGTCTTGCGGCGT
>CAYYCU010000003.1:30193-31730 GCA_964470415.1 uncultured Ruminococcus sp. | reverse complement strand
CTGTTTTATTCTTCATCTTCTTCCTCCAAAAATCCATCAAATTTCAGTATATCGCCTACATCGCATTGCAGGAAATAGCAAATACGGTTGACCGTTGCAAAACGAACACCTTTTGCTTTTCCGCTCCGCAATATGGACAAATTTGCTTCTGTGATACCAACCTTTGCACATAATTCTTTTGATGTCAAACCGCGTGCTTTCAGAACATCCTCTAAATATACCCGTATTGCCATAGCAACGCCTCCTATATAAAGAGGTCGTTGTCGTTTTGCAATTTTCGATTTTCCACAATCAATCGCGACAGAATCAAAATCAAAAGAAGAAATGCCAAACTGACAACGGGAATTTCCGCACGAACGGAAATGCCGGAAAGGGATCGGGAAAGCAACAGTTGCAACACATTCAAAATTGCGGTTGATGTTGCCGTAACGCCGAGTGCCAAGCAACAGCGTTTGGAGAGCAAATCGGCACATCTGACGGTATCCGCTTCATTTTTTGCAAGATACGCCTCCATGAGCGTAAGCAATGAAAGTGTAATGCCAATATCAAATATATAAGGCAGCGCAGAAGCAATAAAACGTATTAGCGCCATTCCATTATCCATGCTTTTTTGTGTAGCAGAAAGATTGTTTAACAATGTACTGCCACAGGAAATTGCAATGACCGCAACAAAAAGGATACAAAGTGCATGAAGGGCAATGCGCAAATAACAAAGCAGGTTCTTTGTATCACCGGTGCGGAACCGTCTCACCAATCTTAAAATTCCCCAAAGAATTATAAACGACCAAACCGTACAGCCTATGGCGCTTTTTACTGCCGAAAGCGCTTCTTCGGTAAGATACGGAAAAACGGAAAGGAGCTTTGCGGAATTTGCCATACCGAACAAAGCAATCCATACGGCAACACCCGTACAGCAAAGCACAATATTTTCGCCAAGATAGCCTTTTGCGCCTCCGTGACGAAGTACGGGAACGATTGGAATCAAGGACAGGGCTATGCACAACGCCCAAGCCAACCCGTTTCCGATATTGCCGGTCAATGCCATTGCGCGAAGCGCGGCACCAAGCTGTTCAAACGGAAATGCCATAACGGAAGAAAAAACCGCAGGCAACCCGTCAACAAACAGTACAAGTGCCATGAAAACCGCAAAAACGGCTCCCATCAGAATGATAAATGATTTTCGTTTCATAATCTCCCCTCCGATTATTGTTTTACGATAATATTATAGCATGTGAATTATCGTTTGTCAATAATTTTTTGAATTTTTTCAAAAAAATTATCCGACAAAAAAGATGACATTTCAAACACAAAACATCGGCAAGGATTTTATTCCCCGCCGATGTTCATCATCTTATCCGTTTTCAAAAATTTCACATCAAAAATCCCGTCCGACTTTCTGTTGAAAATCAGACGGGATTGTTTGTATACCGCGGAAGCCGTTGGCGGATTCATAAGAATGCCAAACGCTGCCGGCGTTTCGGTTAAAACGAATTATTCATCATAACCGTCATATTCCTCGGTACCGTCCGCATTCAGC
>CAYYCU010000003.1:28933-30093 GCA_964470415.1 uncultured Ruminococcus sp. | reverse complement strand
CTGTCAAATATCGCATAAACGGCCGCCGCGTCCGGATCGTCCGCATTCATTGACTCTGCCGTTGCGGTAGCATCAGCGGATTCGGACATTCCGTCAGGCAAATCCGTTTCTGCCTCATGCGTCTCGAAATTTGCCGCGTTGGGGGCTTCCTGTCTTACCGACTTTTTCCGTTTGCGGCGGAAAATGACCTCGGAAGAAAGCAACAAGTACATTAAAATAATTTGGAACAAGACAACCAAGCCGCCCAAGACCAACACGATAGAACCTGCATGGCTCGGCAAGAAACGAACCATTAAAATTGCGGGAAGCATCATGCTGTAACGGCGAATCTCTTTTGCGTACTTTGTACGGCGAATGAGGAGCCAAACAATTGCAATCAACTGACACAGCAAAATCATGCTCAATGCCAGAATGATGCCGGTCAGATTTACGGTTTGATCTCCCAAAATTACAAAATCCGTAATCTCATCTGCGCGAAATACCAAATAGTCCCCGTCTCTCTCGGTAGGCAACACCTCAAGCATGCCGGTCTTGGAATGATAATAAGCAACCGTCAGTCCCGTCATGCTCCGCAAATCCTCCGGCAGGAGCATGCGCAGGGTGTATGTTCCTTGTGTGGGAATACTTCCCTCCGTGCCGGCAATTAACCGCAGGTTGTAGCCCGCCATTACATCCAGCGAGCGCAATGCGTTCAAGGCTTCGGAAAGGGTTGCCGTATTGCCGTCTGCCAACGAAATTTTACCTGCTTGTATGGCATCGTTCACGGAAGAAGTCAGCTTTGCAATATCCGACATCCGTTCGCCAAACAGCTTGCTTCCCTGCCAAAGTCCGCCGGCCGCGGTCAATTCCATATCCCCGTAAACCAAATACGTAATCTTAACCGCTTTCATTGCTGTGTTTGCGGTATGATAAATGCTTGATACCTCATCCTCGGTCACCGCTTGCATAATATCGTTAACGGCATTTTCACAGAGGTCGGTTAAGGTTTCCGTTGCTTGCGCGTCAAATTCTTCGGTTGCCAAAAGCGTTTGCAACAACGTGCGCAACGCTTCAATTTTTTCATCTTGCTTTTTTGCAAAGGGCAAATCCTTGACAACGCCGTTATAAATACCGTCTACATCGCTGTAAAAAGTAGCGGAAGGAGGCGTAAGCGCCTTCAT
>CAYYCU010000003.1:27355-28833 GCA_964470415.1 uncultured Ruminococcus sp. | reverse complement strand
TCGGTTAATTCCGTCCAATCATAAACCAACTGGGTGCCCGCTATATCAAGATAAAGCGCAAATTCGTAAACATAGGTATAGGGTGAGTTTTGATTGATTTCAAGTCCGATCGAAGTGGCATCGGAATAATAGGTTTTGAAGTGATTGTTCAAAAGCGGCATTTCCGGTCTGGAGGCAACATTCAGCAACAGCTCTGCGCTGTCCGAAGCCGTTACACCGTCTCCGCACACCACAATTGCCACCGTTTTACCGAAAAAGCTTTCCGGAATATCAATCTGCTTCACTTCCACGTTGCCCACGTAAATGAGACCGTTCTGCACCTTGACAGACAACGCCTCGCTGCCGCATGTAATGCGATAAGTTCCGTTTGGAATTCCGTTTGCAACCGTAAAAATTTCTTTCAAATAATCGGCACGGAATGCAGGAACCTGCTTCATTTGCAAAACGGAAATGTTCAGTTCAACATCCTCTGTTTGATTCATCAAATACGATGTGGTATATTCTGCAATATGCGAAACGGCATTTCCGTTGAATGCAACCACTTTATAGCCGTCAAAGGCATTCACGGTAACGGTCAGCGAGGTACCGTAAGCAAAGGCAATCGGTTCTCCCTCATAAAGGGTGCCGTTCAGCCACACCTTTGCATTGGTGACGTTTACCGTAACATTGTAATAAATGACATCCCACTTTGCATACAGCGTTGTATCCGATGGAATATTCCACACACTCGGTAAAAAGTTACCGTTGGCATCAATGATAAAATCATCGCCGTCCAAAGTGAGGGTAAAGCCGAGAAAACGATGTCCGACTTTATGAGGCAAAGCGCCGATGAGCGCATCGGTATTCAGTGCGGTGTCATAAGTCACTTTTTGGGTTTCGGTTCCGGGTTGCAGCTCCCCGCCGTTGCCGTTAAAAGAAACAGTGTATTCGTTTGCAACCCACTGTGCAACCACGGTAATATCGGCAGTATATAAACCGGCAGAAAGATTGCCTGTTTGCAAATCGCTTCCACCGTTGATCAGCCATCCGCTAAAGGTGTAACCGGAGCGCACGGGATCGGGCAAAATCAATCCGCTTTCAAAAACATATTTTTCCGCATGCTCATATTGATCCGTATCGGAACCCGTATTCAAATCCACATGAACCGTATATTCTTCGGATTTCCATTTTGCAGTCAGCGTAATTTGGGTATCTTTGTCGCCGGCATAATCCGTATCCAAATCGTCGATTGTCAAATCAACCGGTGCCGAGAAGGTCACTTCCGTACCGTTTTGCACCACCGTTACGGTCCAGCCCGTAAACAGATAGCCGGTACGAATCGGATTGGGAATAGCGGTTTCAACATCGAATTTAAACCGGCTCGGTACCGTTACGCCTTCCGAAAATGCAATATCGCCGTCATAATTGGAGGAATATACCAATTCATACTCCAACGGCTTATAGAGCCTGTAAACGATGTTCAGCGGAACGCCGTCCGT
>CAYYCU010000003.1:21729-27255 GCA_964470415.1 uncultured Ruminococcus sp. | reverse complement strand
CTCACTGTCCGTATTGGGAACCGTAGTTGCGGAAAGCGTTACAAAATCATCGCCTTCCTTGGGATAAATGGTTTGTCCGGTACTGATATCGGCATTGGGATCGGACAAAATAACCCAGCATTCAAAGGTAAAGCCCGCCTTGGTCGGAATGGAAATTTTTGTTTCCTGACCGAACGTATACTGTTGCGGGAAGGAGCCGCCAATCGGTTCCTCATGCGCGCCCTCATCGGCAAATCGGTAATCAATGTCATACACCTTTGGTTGGCAGGTCAAAGTCAGCGTATCGTCTGCGACAATCGTCCATGTGCGCTCGTAATTTTCATCCAGCAGGTATCTGCCGCCGTTTCCTATCAAAGCGGCAACCTCGTAGCCTTTTGTCAAATCCACGCGCATGGTAATGTTGGCATTGGTTTTGGGAATGGCAAGCGCAACACCGCTTTGCAATTCCTGCGCCGCCTGTCCCGGAATGGTAACCCAAACCTTGTTACACCCCGTTCCGAAATCAACGGTCAAATAATAATTGTCCGCATTCTCCGCCTGTGTCGCCGGTGCAATGCCGAACATTGCCGTCAGTGTGAAAAGAAGAAGCATGACCGGCAAAAGCTTATATATTATTTTTTTGATCATCTGTCCTCCTCCTTATCTCACCATTACGGCATCGCCGTTGGCGTTGCTGATAACCTTGATTGCATCCATGGTGAAGTTGTTTGCTTCCACGGTAAAGGATTTAAAAATAGGACCGCTGGCACATATTTTTAAATTGGTTGCCGTTGGCAAAATCAAGCCTTTTGCTTTCAGTGTGTCCAGCTTAATCACCGCATCCTGCGGGAAATGCTCCTCAACATCACAAATATCCACCACAGCAACACTCGGATTGACAATGCGCTTACGGACAGGCTCCGGCTCATAAACCGGTTCCGGTTCGGATACCGATGCGGCGCGGTATTCCCGCCATTCGTCATTCTCGGATTTTGCTTCCGTTTCGTCAAGGTCTTCCAAATCGGCAGAAACTGCCACGGAAGCGGACCGCCACGGCTCCTCGGCTCCCTCTTCGTAATCATCCGCATCGGCACCGTCATATGCAACCGTTTCCGTCTCTTCCGATTCTTCCGTCTCTTCCGACAATGACTGCGCATCTCCGAATGTATCGGCAAGCGGATCGCTTTCGGGTTCCGAATCAATGTAAACTTCCGATGCGCGGTCAACCGTTGGTTCAAAGAACAGCTCCTCCGGTTCGGCTTCCTCCTCCGCAAGTTCTGCCGCATCGGTCTCTTCCGTTTCATCTGTTACGGATTCCTCTGTTGTAGTTTCATCTGTTGCAGACGGAGCAGCTTCTTCCCAAATGTCAATCGGTTCCTCATCGCCCGCCTCTGCGGCCGCTTCTGCGGATTCAACCGACTCTTCCGCTTGTTCCTCACGGGTATCGGGAGCTGTCTCCTCTTCCTGCGTCTGCGCAACGCCCGCCGTACCGTCCTCGCTCCGCTCCGTATCGCAGGAAACCGCGGAAACTTCAATCGGCTCCGTTGTGGTCACAACATGCTCATAAGACGGCTCTTTGCTTGCATAATAGCGTTCGGTATAGCGCATTTCGGTCACCTTGACCGTTTCGCGCATGACGGAAGGTTGCGGCTCGGCAGAAACAGTCGGCTCCGAAATCGGTGTCGGTTCTGCTTCGGGTTCCGACACGGGTTCTGCTGCCGGTTCTGCCTGCGGTTCCTCTTCCGGAACTTCTTCTGCCGGCTCCGGTTCCTTTTCCGGCATCATTTCATTGTCGAATTCCCATGAGAAGTTTGCATTTGCGGGAATGACGCTTGCGTCCTCATCGGGAACCGCCGGAACATGGTCGGGTGCCAATTCAAAGGAGGTCGCCGGTTTTTCCTGACGGATATATTCTTTAATCAGCTTACGTTCCACCAGATTTTCCGTGGTGTCAAACGGATATTGTTGCTCATAGTCAACATGTTCAATATCAATCGGAGAAAGCCCATGCTCTTCGCAAACACGTTGAACCAATTCCATAGCCCATTTAAATTTGCGCGGCGTGCGGAGCTTGTACTGGAAAGGCGTATCTGCGTACTTTTTCTTGCTGCTCACATCTTTTCCGCGGTATACCGTTCCGTCCAAGCTTGCGGGATCCAGTGCCAAATACAGCTCCAAAATACGGGTTTTGGTATTGATTTTGGCAATTGGCGTTCTGCCGTTATGAAAGCTGTCCGCAGTCCAACTGATTCGGCTTTTGCTTCCCTTATAGGAAAGCAATGCATTTTTGAGCTCGCTGTAATATTTTTTGATATTGGGACGCGCTTGAATTAGCTTTGCCTCAAAGCTCTTGCGGTAGTGCGCCACGATGTAGCATCCTGTTTTTTCATCAAAACCGATAATACGCTCATTGCCCGTAAAGCGATCGCCATCGGTGTCATTTTCTTCATCATCGCGGTCCTCATCCTCTTCGGATTTCTCGCCCTCGGTTTCGTCTTCCTCTTCCTCGTTTTCGTCATCGTCATCCATGTCCTCTTCATCAAGAGGCATGTCCGACTCGGCAAAGGCCTCTACGCTTGCGCGCTTTTGTTCTTCGTCCACATCATCCGCGGTGCCTTTCTCGCTCTCTTTGCGCTTTTGCAATTCATAATCGAGAAAATCAGCAAGCTTTTCCATTACCGCATCCGCGGCAGGGTTGTTGGATGTTGCCGAGGCTGCCGGCGCGGGCGGTGTTTCTTTGTAAACTTCTTTGTAAGTTTCGGTGACAACCTTTTCCACAACCTTGTATGGATGCGTTCCGTCCGCAAAGACCGGATCGCTTGCCGCAGGCATTACCGTGGTTTGTGCAGGCGTTGATACAACGGCATCCGCAGCGGTTGTTGCCGCCGTTTCATCTGCCGAAAATTCGTCTGCCCGCATTGCTTTCTCCGCCTCCGGCGCAAGCTCGGTATATGCATATTGAAGCTGTTCTTCGCTTTCATCCGCACTTACAACGGGCACCGGTTCTTTCTCCGGTTCGACAACCTGTCCCGTACCGGTTTCGTTGCGTTGCTCATATTGCGATTCGTCATCGGGCGCCACGGGAGCAGGTGCGTCCGCATGCGGCACATTGTTACGGTGCCGGCGGGCACGTGCCTCACGGTATTGCGCGCCGGAGACAAAATCATAACCGCACAAACGGAAGATTGCCAGCAACGCCACAAAAACAACCGCCGCAACCGCCGTTGCAATGGCAATTGCCGCCAACGTAACATAATTGCCTTGTGAAACGGCACCAAGCAATACAACCGATCCGATTGCATATTGACGGTGATTCGGCTCCTCGGACGTTTCTTCCGCAATGCTGTCATCATCGCCTTCGGTTCTTCCGTATTTCTTTTCGCGCGCACGGAGCATTTTACCGATTAAAATACAGATACCTGCGATTTCGGCTCCCAAAATACAAGCCAGTAAACCAATGGCAATCAAAAAACCGGTGCTCGTCATTCCGGCATCCAATCCGGTTGAAAATAACAGTGAAAAAGGCAAGTTTTTCTTCCTCCGTTTCATAGCTTTCTCATCATCGACCTTCCAAAAATTATTTCACAAAATAAAATCTGGAATTGATAGTAATATTGTACCACATTCGTCACATATAATCAATAAGATTGCGCAAAATATTTTTATTTTTTTACGACTTTTTTAAAAAAAATACCGCAAAATGCAAAGAAAATTTGCATTTTACGGTAAAAAAAGACAAATAAACAAACACTTGACAAATTTATACGGAAACGGATTCAGAAAAACGGATTTTCCGCGTAAAGGCGGCGGCAACTCCGAAAGTTTGCAATCGGCAGACAAACGGTTTTCCGATTATAAACCGAAAAGGAACCCCAAAAGACTGCCTCCCACCGCAAAACTGACAACAACGCTTAAAATGGCGCTGATTACCGAAAGCGCGATTTTGGCAATCACACCGATTAAAGCCCATTTTCCGGCGGCTTTTGCTCTTCTCGGATTGCTGTTTTCGTAACACAAAAACAAAATCAATCCGGCTAACGGAATCAGGAAGCTCAAAATGGAAAAAACAACATCAAAGTTGTCTTTGTTCTCAACGTTCTGCGCAGTTTGTGTGTTTTCAATCGGCTTTCCGCAATATGTACAAAACGCAGAATTATCATCGATTAACTTGCCGCAATGGTTACAATACATCTTTTTTCCTCCTGTTTTGAAAGTTATTGAAGTCAATTGTGATTATAACACAAACAAATATCTTTGTCAATATTATTTCATTATTTTTTTAATAAAATCTTAATAAAAATTTTGAAAATCCGTGTATTTTCCCGTATCAATATAAATTGAGCATACCCGAAGCTTCCGATAACGCCTTTGCAACAAGGAACGCTTTGTCGGATTTTTCAGATATGCTCTTCTTTTTTTGTTATTTTCTTTATGATTTTCCAATCGGCTGATTTGACCGCGGCCTTTGCAATAAGCTTTTTACCACTTTTTTCGCATGAGCGTGCCCAAAATAATTGCAGCCTGTGCCGGAATACCGATTAAAAACACGGTCCAGAGATTATATTCCAACATTTGAAGATAGACGGCCGCCAAAAGCGTCCATGCGAAAACGGAGCCGAAAACCGTAACACAAACATGAAATTTCCAATGCGCGTTAAAAACGGTAAGAAGCAACATCGAAATGGGAACAGCCCATATAAATGCCATCCAAAAATAGGATTTCATATAGGTGGCATATGCCATATACACTACGGCAGCAATCAAAAAAACGATGGATACCGCCAACAACTCCACAATGACACGAAATCCGACTCTTTGCTTTGGAAGCTTGATTTCCTCTTGCGCGGCGTTTTCCGTTACCAAACAATCAAGCGATACGCCGAAAAGCTCCGCCAACTGAAGCAAAACCTTTAAGTCCGGCAAGCCTTCCCCACGCTCCCATTTGGAAACCGATTTGTCCGAATAATTGATTTTTTCAGCCAATTCTGCCTGCGTCCACTTATGCGCCTTCCGCAATTCGGTCAAATTTGCCGCTACGATTTGTTCAATATTTTGTTCCAAAACTGCACCTCCTTGCAAAAATCATTCTTTTCCGTTTTTCTTTTTGTATTTTTTAACTTTCTTTTTCAGTTCCTCGGCATACTGCTCCCATTTGGCACGGTATTCATGCAAATGCTCACTGATGCCGCGATTCCCGCGAAATGCAAATAAAAATTGGAAAAAAGTCTTTTTTTCCACGCGGTCGGCAATGTTGCGCTTTAACTCCTCCAGCTTAACCACAATGCGGTTTTCCTTTGCAAAGGCACGGATATAGGTCATAAGCTTCATGGAATATACCACATCAATGCAAAACACGCCGAAAAAGAAGCCGACAATAAACGAAAAAGCCAAATTACCAAACAGCCAGCTCACAGCCCCATTGACAGCGGGGTGAATCAAAAAGTAGTACAGCGCCCCCAAAAGCGTCCAGTAAACAGAAAATTCCGGACAAATAATGCCTTCTATATTGCCCCAACGGTCACTGTAATCCCAAAGCTTGACATGCAT
>CAYYCU010000003.1:18636-21629 GCA_964470415.1 uncultured Ruminococcus sp. | reverse complement strand
CCGTTTGTGTCCTGCCAAATTTCAGGTCCCGTGGTGGCATAATGCGCGGCGGGATTGGCAGGATTGTCAAATTGAGACGGGATGAAACTGCCGGCAATCTCGCCGGCAAGGCTTTTTGCCTTTTCAACCGCTCCCTGCATGCCATCCTTACCGGGGGTTAATACAATCTGCGCACCATATGCGGCAAGCAATCGGCGCCGCTCTACGCTCATCGTATCCGGCATGGTCAAAATCAGCCGATAACCGCGCGCCGCGGCAATCGCCGCCAACCCGATTCCAGTGTTTCCGCTGGTCGGTTCGATAATCGTAGCCCCCGCCTTCAAAAGTCCTTTTTCTTCCGCATCCCGCAACATAAACAAGGCTGCGCGATCCTTTACACTGCCGGCAGGATTAAAGGCCTCAACCTTACAAAGAACCGTACCGTATCGGCAATATGACCGATTATAACGCATTGGCAACAGCAACGGCGTTTTTCCTATCAATTCTTCAATTGTTCGATAAACCATATTCATCCCCCTTTATGCAAAGCATTCAAAACCATTTAACAGCGTTTATTATACCACGTTTTTGGTTTGCTGTCAATAAAATTGAAAAGAAAATTCAAAAGCATCACCAAAATTCATACGCTTTGCCGTTCACAAAAAATCCGAAAAAAGCCAATATGAATATTTGATTTTATGAATTGCGGACAAACATGCAAAAGGCAAAACTTTTTTCGTATGATTTGAAAAAACAGGGGTATACTGCTTTATGAAAAAGAAAAAAGGAGTATTTGATTTATGTCCATGATTAACAAAGAAATTTCCGAATTTAAAGCACACGCTTTCCATGAAAACAACTTTAAGCTGATTTCCAAAGAAGACATTCTCGGAAAATGGAGCGTATTCTTCTTTTATCCCGCCGATTTCACCTTCGTTTGCCCGACAGAGCTGGAGGACTTGGCGGAAAAATATACCGATTTCAAGGAGCTCGGCTGTGAAGTTTACGCGGTTTCCACCGATACGCATTTTGTGCACAAGGCGTGGCATGACACCTCGGAACGAATAAAAAAAATCAATTATCCCATGCTGGCCGATCCCACGCACGCCATTTCCAAGGATTTTGGCGTATTGATTGAAGCCGATGGCATGGCAGAGCGCGGCACCTTTATCATCAATCCGGACGGAAAAATCGTAGGCTATGAGGTAACGGCGGGCAATGTCGGTAGAAATGCAGAAGAATTGCTTCGGCGTGTACAGGCGTGCCAATTTGTGCACACACACGGCGACCAAGTTTGCCCCGCCAACTGGAAACCGGGTGCCGAAACACTGAAACCGAGTCTTGATTTGGTAGGTCAACTCTGATGAAAAACGCCTCCCCATACGCGCCCGCAAAACTGTTTGATGTCATTGTCATCGGAGGCGGTCCGGCAGGGCTGACCGCCGCGCTCTATTTGGCACGCGCAAAATACCGTGTGTTGGTTTTGGAAAAGGAACAGCTCGGCGGCCAAATTACCATTACGCATGAAGTGGTCAATTATCCCGGAGTCGGAAAAACAAGCGGAAAAGAGCTGACCGAAACCATGCGGCGCCAAGCCGATGCATTCGGCGCGGAATTTTTGACGGCAGAAGCAATTGCGTTAGACCTCGATAAAGACGTCAAAACCGTTCAAACAACGCATGGCGATTATCACTGCCTCGGCATTCTGATTGCCACGGGAGCGCATCCGCGAACGGTTGGCTTTCAAGGTGAGGAAGCGCACAAAGGGCGCGGCGTTGCTTACTGCGCCACCTGTGACGGCGAGTTTTTTACCGGAAAAGAAATTTTTGTTGTGGGCGGAGGCTTTGCCGCCGCAGAAGAAAGCGTATTTCTTACAAAATTTGCAAAACATGTCACCGTTCTTATTCGCGAAGAAGATTTCACCTGCGCCGCAGCGGTAGCCGAACCGGCAAGACAGAATAAAAAAATCACGGTGCTGACAAACACCGTTGTGGAAGAGGTTGCAGGCGAGAACGGGCTTGATTATATTCGATATAAAAACACAAAAGACGGAAACATTACGGAATACCGTGCAGATACCGGAGACTTTTTCGGCGTATTCGTTTTTGCGGGCTATGTTCCCGCAACCGGACTGGTAAAAGGAATTGTTCAGCTGAATGAACAAGGATATATCGTTACCGATTCCGAACAAAGCACAAGCATTGACGGTGTGTACGCCGCCGGAGATGTTTGCATCAAACCGCTCCGTCAGGTCGTAACCGCTACGGGAGACGGCGCACTTGCCGCAACCGCATTGGAAAAATATGTGGCGGCAATGCAAGAAAAAACCGGCATTTCCGCTGTGCCTCCAACCGCAAAAGAATATCGGGAGGAACCGGACAATCGATCGGACGAAAGCACAGGGGAACTGTTTTCTTCCGACATGAAATCACAGCTTCGCGCGGTATTCGAAAAAATGAAGCAAGATGCCGTTTTAAAGTTGTATTTGGACAACAGACCGATTTCGGAAGAGCTGGAACAGTATATGCAGTCGCTTGCTGCGCTTTCCGACAAACTGCACGTAACCGTTGCCGACCGCAACGCACCGTCTCATCTTGCTCCCTGCGTCAAAATTTGCCATGCAACCGGAGAGGAAACAGGACTTGCTTTTCACGGCGTTCCGGGCGGTCATGAATTTACGTCTTTTATTTTGGGAATTTACAATGCAATCGGTCCGGGACAGCCTATGGAAGAAGAAACAGGCAAACGGATTGCCGCCATACAACGTCCCGTTCACATCCGAGTTTTGGTTTCTCTTTCCTGTACCATGTGTCCCGATACCGTTGTCGCGGCACAGCAAATTGCGGCGCAAAATGCCAACATTACGGCAGAAATTTATGACGTACAGCATTTTGAAGAATTGGCAAAGCGCTATCGCGTAATGAGCGTCCCCTGCACGGTTATCAACGAAAGTACGGTCGCATTCGGCAAAAAGAATGTTGCACAGTTGTTGGATTTGATTGAAAAATAATCAT
>CAYYCU010000003.1:13239-18536 GCA_964470415.1 uncultured Ruminococcus sp. | reverse complement strand
AAAAAGATGAAAGTATTACTGATAAACGGCAGTCCGCATGCCAACGGAAATACGGCAGACGCACTCAAAGAAATGATTGCGGTCTTTGAAAAAAACGGTGTGGAAACCGAACTCATCCAGGTCGGAAGCCAACCGGTTCGCGGTTGCATCGGATGCTATAAATGTTATGAAAACGGCAAATGTGTATTTGATGACATCGTCAATGAAATGGCGCCAAAATTGGAAGCATGCGACGGACTTGTTGTGGGAAGTCCCGTGTATTACGCCGGCGCCAATGCAACTTTGACCGCTTTTTTGACAAGATTGTTTTACAGTACGCGCTTTGATAAACGAATGAAGGTAGGTGCCGCGGTTGTGGCGGCAAGAAGAGGCGGACTCTCCTCCTCTTTTGACGAATTGAATAAATTTTTTGCCATTTCCGGTATGCCGATTGCCTCCGGGCAATATTGGAACAGCATACACGGAAGACGACCTGGGGACGCACAACAAGATGCGGAAGGCCTGCAGGGAATGCGAACGCTTGCCAACAACATGGTATTTCTTATGAAAAGCATTGCGCTCGGCAAAGAGCAATACGGACTTCCGGAACGCGAAACTCCCGTTTTTACAAACTTTATCAGATAATCCAACACATACGGAGAAAAAGATTATGAAAAAAATTTTAATTTTATCGGGAAGTCCCAGAAAAGACGGAAACTCCGATATTCTCTGCAATGAATTTGCAAGAGGTGCCGCAGAAGCCGGTCATGCGGTGGAAACTGTTCGCGTTGCAGAAAAGAAAATCGGCTACTGCCGCGCATGCTATGCCTGCCGAAACACGGGCGTGTGCGTCCTTCACGATGACATGGCAGAGGTGTTGCAAAAAATAATTGATGCCGATGTACTGGTGCTTGCCAGCCCCGTTTATTTTTATTCCATTGATGCCCAGCTCAAAGCACTGATTGACAGAACCGTTGCCCGCTGGACGGAAGTCAAAAACAAAGAATTTTATTACATCGTGACCGCAGCCGATGCAGAGCTTGCCTCCGCCGAGACCACGCTCGCTTGCTTCCGCGGGTATGCCGACTGCGTGGAGGGCGCCAAGGAAATGGGAATCATCTACGGCATGGGGACATATGAAAAAGGTGAGGTTCGGAACACCGATGCCATGGCACAGGCATTTGAAGCCGGAAAAAAAGCATAAATCGCCAAGCGCTCGGAAAATTTGTTCCGGGCGCTTTCCGATATGCAAGCAAAAAACGCAAAAAAAGCGGAAATAAAACGAAAAAATGTAAAAGAATTTGAAAAAATATAAAAATGCACTTGCTTTTTCAGCGGTTTGGGGTATAATAGTATTTGTGAAAATATGGCTTATTGCAAGCGTAAAAAATCGGAGGAAAAAATGAGTAAACAACTTAAAAAAATCGAAGCCTTCAACGGGGTAAAAGGCCCCGTTCTCACCATTGTTATGGACGGTGTCGGACTGGCGCCCGATACGGTCTCCAATGCCGTAAAAAGCGCTTACACGCCCAATTTGGACGCCTTAATGGAAAACTATCCCATGCTTTCCCTCAAGGCACACGGCACCGCAGTCGGACTTCCGTCCGATGATGATATGGGCAACAGCGAGGTCGGACACAATGCGCTCGGCGCAGGACAGGTTTTTGCGCAGGGAGCAAAGCTGGTATCCAACTCGATTGAAAGCGGTAAAATGTTTGCTTCACCTACTTGGCAGACGCTGATTCAAAATGTCAAGGCAAATCACGCTACCCTGCACTTTCTCGGCTTGTTCTCGGACGGAAATGTACACTCGCATATTGATCACCTAAAGGCAATGCTGAAGCAAGCAAAAGCAGAGGGCGTTTCCAAGGTGCGCGTACACATTCTTTTGGACGGCCGCGATGTCGGCGAAACCTCGGCTTTGGAATATGTCAATCCGTTCGAAGCTTTCCTTTCCGAATTGCGCGATGCAAACTTCGATGTGAAAATCGCTTCCGGCGGCGGACGCATGACCATTACCATGGACCGTTACGAAGCCAACTGGGCTATGGTGGAAGCAGGCTGGAAAACGCACGTGTTGGGAGAAGGCAGACAATTCCCATCCGCGGCCGAAGCAATTCAAACATACCGCGATGAATTGCATGTCATTGACCAAGACCTCCCCGCATTTGTCATTGCCGAAAACGGCAAACCGGTCGGAACGATGGAAGACGGCGACAGCGTTATCTTCTTCAACTTTCGCGGCGACCGTTCCATTGAAATTTCCAAAACGTTTGACGCGCCGGAGG
This sequence comes from uncultured Ruminococcus sp., assembly GCA_964470415.1. Taxonomy (GTDB): domain Bacteria; phylum Bacillota; class Clostridia; order Oscillospirales; family CAG-272; genus UMGS1865. The sequence goes on along the minus strand of CAYYCU010000003.1, from coordinate 16,269 downwards.
GGGCATTTGACAAATTCGATCGCGTCCGCGTTCCCAAGGTTGTTTTTGCCGGCATGCTGGAATATGACGGAGATTTGCATATTCCGAGCAAATATTTGGTTTCTCCGCCCGAAATTACCAATACCATGAGCGAATATATGGCAAACACCGGCATCCCCGTGCTTGCAATCTCCGAGACGCAAAAATACGGTCACGTAACCTATTTTTGGAACGGCAATAAATCCGGAAAGTTCGATGAGAAATTGGAAACTTATATCGAAATTCCATCCGATGTGGTTCCGTTTGAACAAAGACCGTGGATGAAATGCGCGGAAATTACAGACAAGCTGATTGAATGCTTGAACAGCGGAAAATATAAATATCTTCGCGTCAATTTCCCGAACGGCGACATGGTGGGGCACACCGGTTCCCTTGCCGCTACACGTTGCTCCATGGAGGCGCTTGACCTGCAGCTTGGCAGAATTTTGCCCGTGGTAGATGCACTCGGCGGTGTAGCTTTGATTACCGCAGACCACGGAAATGCCGATGAAATGTATGAAATGGATAAAAAGACGGGCATGCCGAAAGCAGATAAAAACGGTCACTTCAAAGCCAAAACCAGCCACACTTTAAACCCCGTTCCCTGCATTATTTATGACAATACCGATGCAAAAAATCATTATACCGTAAAAAAGAACGGTGCCTTTGGACTTTCCAATGTTGCGGCAACCACAGTCAATCTCTTGGGCTACCAAGCGCCTGAAATGTGGGACGACTCCATGATTGAGGTAAAATAAATCCCATGCAATATTTAACCGAACTGCACGCCCACACATCAGAGGTCAGTCCCTGTGCGCATATTACCGCCAAAGAATTGGTTGACAAATATATTGATGCCGGCTACTCTACGCTTTATATCACCAATCATTATCATGCCCACATCATAGATTCCGCGGGAGCCACATGGGAGGAAAAAATCGCGCATTATTTATCCGCTTATCATATTGCCAAAGAATATGCGGGAGACCGTCTGCATATTCTTTTGGGATGTGAACTTCGCTTTACCGAAAACCACAACGATTACTTGGTTTACGGCTTAACCGAAGAATTTTTAAAAGCCAATCCCGATTTGCACTGCATGTCGCTCAAAACCTTTTCTTCTTTTGCAAGGGAAAACGGGTTGCTTTTGATACAAGCCCACCCCTTTCGGAAGGGTATGGTAATTATGAAGCCGGAATATTTGGACGGCATTGAAGTGTTTAACGGTCACAAAGGACACGATTCCCGAAATAAAATTGCCGATATGTGGGCACGCCGCTACGGTTTGTTGCGCACATCCGGCAGTGATTTTCACGATCCCGATTCCGAGACGGCAGGCGGTATCATCACCGATACCCCCATCACCTCTTCCGCACAGTTGATTGAAACTTTGCGCAACGGAATCTATGCTTTGCACTGTTCCGGTACCGCAGCCGCGCTTGACGGTATGACCGATATGCCGGCAAAATATGAAAAAGAAAGGACTTAACATGGAACACACATTGGAAGCACTGGCACATTCCTGTGCCGAATGCCAAAGATGTGCGCTTGGAAGTACCCGTACCAATCTCGTATTCGGTACGGGGAATCCCAACGCCGATCTCCTGTTTGTAGGCGAAGCGCCGGGCGAGCAAGAGGATTTATCCGGTACCCCCTTTGTCGGACGCGCCGGGCAGTTGCTCGATAAATTTCTGCTTGCCGTGGATATTGAGCGCCAAGACGTTTACATCGCCAATATTTTAAAATGCCGTCCTCCAAAAAACCGAGATCCGCTCCCCGAAGAAGAGGATGCTTGCATCGAATTTTTGAGAGAACAGGTTCGTTTGATTCGTCCCAAAATCATTGTTTGCCTCGGCCGTATTTCCGCTATGCGGTTGATTAAACCCGATTTTAAAATCACAAAGGAACACGGCGTATGGTTTGAAAAAGGCAATTTCTTAATGACAGCCGTTTATCACCCGGCGGCACTGTTGCGCGATCCCCGCAAAAAAGAGGATATGCTGGAGGACATGAAGAAAATAAAACAAAAGCTGGACGAAACGGAAGGTTGCTGACCGTATGGATTATTTTCCTTCCCTGCTTTCCGTTATTTTGACTTTATTTTGCCTTATGGTCTGCGGCTACATCTGCCGCAAAGCCGGCATTATTCATAATGCCTCCTCAAAAGGGCTTTCCCAATTGATTATTTCCATCGGTCAACCGATGATGATTATTTCCGCACTTGCCAATGCGGAATACGGCGTAGCCAACCTGACAATTGCTTGGCAGGTTACGCTGATTGGTTTTGGGCTGCATATTTTGATGGCGCTTGCCGCTTATCTGATTTGCCGCCGCATGAAACAGACCGACCAAAATAAAATTTTTGAATTCACTTTAATTTTCTCCAATTGCGGATTTATCGGATTTCCGATTATGGACGCCATTCTCAAGGAAAACGGATTGGGCAGCTTTATGGGCGCCTTTTACGTCATCGGCTTTCATCTGTTTCTTTGGACATGGGGAATTCTGATTTTGGCGCGCGGAAGGAAAGATATTCGCATGACGCCCAAAAAAGCATTGCTCAATTACGGCACCGTACCATGCGCAATCGGCATTTTGCTTTATCTTTGCAAGCCGATTTTGGAATTGCCCGATTTTCTTGTCAAAACCTTTTCCTACCTCGGCAATCTTTGTACGCCGATTTCGGTGTTAATTACCGGCGCGCTGTTGGCAACCATTCCTTTGCAAAGCATGCTGAAAAACAAAAAATTGTATCTGCATGCCGCACTGAAGCTGCTTGCCTTTCCGCTGGTTGCCTGCGTATTGGCAAAGCTTTGCGGATTAAAGGCAGATTACATTTTGTTAACCGCCGCAATGGCGGGCATGCCGAGCGCCGCGACCGTAACCATGCTCTCCGAACTTTACGATATCGAACCGGGATATGCCTCCCAAACCGTAGGACTCACCTCGGTTCTCTCGGTGGTTACACTCCCCGTTGTGTTGCTTTTTGCACAATGGATAATCGGTTTATAA
>CAYYCU010000003.1:0-13139 GCA_964470415.1 uncultured Ruminococcus sp. | reverse complement strand
TTTTCCGCCGCTCATTTCTTGAATCTTTTGAAAAAGCATCTCCGTTAAGGTGCTCTTGACGGCAAACAACAGGGTTACGCGTTCGGCAAAAAGTGTATCGTCTATAACGGCACCAAAGCGCGGCAACTCTGCCTGATAGCGTTGATAATCCGAATAAGAGCAACAAAGCTCCAATTCCGTATATTGCTCGTATGTGATAATATGTGCCGCCTCCAAGGCTAACTTTGCCGTATGCGAATAGGCACGCACCAAACCGCCTGCGCCCAGCAAAATGCCGCCGAAATATCGCGTGATGACCACAACCGCATCGGTCACTCCGGATTTTCGAACGGTATCCAAAACCGGCACACCGGCGGTTCCCTGCGGTTCTCCATCGTCCGAATACCGCGCAACAATCTCCCCATTCATAAGATAAGCCCACACATTGTGCCGCGCATCCGGATACGCATTTTTTTGCTTTTTGACATACGCCTGTGCTTCTTCCTCAGTTTTAACGGAAATAGCATGTCCGATAAAAACCGACTTTTTTTCGGTAAATTCCGCTTTGCCCTCACACTCCAGCGTTGTATAGAAAACAGCATCCGACATCGTCCGTTTACCTCTCCGTAAAAATTGACGGTTCTCCGTCTCATTCTTTCTCGGAATCTTTCCAATCCGGATCAAACCGTTTCAGCATTCCGTGTATTTTGCTATCGACCACAGCCGTAACCGCAATCTCCTCTTCCCCGTATTCAACATTCTCTACCGTTGCTTCTTTATAAAGCAAATTCAAGGAGCCTGCCTCCCGATTGGGAATGTGAAAGGTCACACGATGCTTGCCCGCATGAATGATCTCCTGCAATTTTTCCGTTAAAAGTTCCATTCCCTGCCCCGTGTATGCCGAAACGGCAACCGTCATACTGTGCGTGGCCGGTACGCCGACCGAAAACAACTCGGCGGCACCGAGATCACATTTGTTCAACACGTACAAGGTCGGCTTCCCGGCGGCGCCCAACTCCTCCAACAAGGCCTCGGTCACCTGCATTTGCGCAAGATATTCCGAATCGGAAATATCAATTACAATCATCAAAGCGTCCGCATAAACCGCTTCGTCCAACGTGGATTTGAACGCTTTAATCAAATGATGCGGCAATTTGCGAATAAAGCCGACCGTGTCGGTCAGCAAAACGCTCTCACCCGTTGGCAATTCAAATTTGCGCGTGGTTGGATCCAACGTGGCAAACAGCTTATCTTCTGCCAAAATTCCGGCATCGGTCAACCGATTGAGCAAAGTGGATTTGCCCGCGTTGGTATAGCCGACAATCGCAATTTTGGGAATTCCGCTGCGATCGCGCGCGGCGCGCATGGTTTGCCGGTTGCGGTCCAATGTGCGCAATTCCTCCTCCAATGCCACAATTCGATGTTTCATGTGACGGCGGTCAGACTCCAACTTGCTCTCTCCGGGACCGCGCGTTCCGATACCGCCGCCAAGCCGCGACATTTCCTTGCCATGTCCCGTCAGTCTGGGCGCCGTATATTGGAGCTGTGCCAGCTCAACCTGCAGCTTGCCCTCACGGCTCACCGCATGCAGTGCAAAAATATCCAAAATCAAAATCGAGCGGTCAATCACGCGTATGCCTTCCCCGATTTCATCTTCCAAGTTTCGAATTTGAGAAGGTGACAATTCCTCATCAAATACAACCAGTTCCGCGTCATGCAAAAGGCAAAGGGCGGATAGCTCCCTTACTTTTCCGGAACCGATTAGGGTACGCGGATCCGGCTTTTCCTTGATTTGTATGAGCTTTGCCATACAAACGCCGCCCGCCGTCTCCAAAAGCCGTTCCAATTCATCCAAGCCTTTTTCCGTAATGCCGATATTTTCGTTATCCGTACAAAGGCCGACCAATATCGCTTTTGTTTTCTTATATTCCATAAAAAAGAACCTCCGTTTTTCCTGAAAATAAAAACGGGCAAACCGTTCACACAGCTAGCCCGTTTATCAAGAAACCAAACCCAAAAAAATTACTTCTGGGAATTTGCGAGTCTTCTCTTAAATTTATCAACACGTCCGCCCGCATCGACAAACTTTTGCTTACCCGTAAAGAAGGGGTGGCACTTGGAGCAAATATCAACCTTTATTTCGCCGCCCTTTGTAGATTTGGTTTCAACAACCTCGCCGCATGCACATCTGATTTTGCATACTTCATAATTCGGATGGATTCCGTTTTTCATGACCGTGTACCTCTTTTTCTAAAATTTGATGTTCTTTGACATCAGAGTGTCGTGTCAAGCACGGCAAACAGTAGTATTATATCACATAAAAATCAAAAATGCAATAGTTTTTTTCGATTTTTTTACTTGCGCATTCATTTTTTTGCTGTTTTTTACTATTTTTTCGCCATATCAATCTTTTTCGTCTTTTCTGCCTGCCAGCTTGCAATACTCCTCATACGAACAAAGCATGCGCACCGCAGCCAACAGCGCATTTGGCGTCATTTTGGCAGGAAGTCCCAATTTTTCGGCAAAAGCATCGCGGCGTGCGGCACTGTCGGTGCACCCCGTCAAGCCGTCCAAATAGAAATCGGCTTTACAGAGCGGATTTTCTTGCTTGAAAGCGGTCTCTTCCGTATCCTCCGCATATGGCCGAAACAAACGGTACAGGAGGTCGTTTTCCATTCCCTCCACGCCAAGCACGCCCTCGGCAGACGGCGCAGGCTTGCGCTTTTCCTTTCCCCGGATACGGGGCGTATATAAATGAATGAGACGTTCCGGCGGAATCATGGAGGTAATATGCGACCGAATCAGCTTGCCGGCGCCATCGCTGTCGGTTAACACAATAATCGGTGTGCGTGCCGCCAATACCCGAATCAGTCGGCTCTTTTCGGCATGATTAAAAATTCCGAAGCCGTCCGTTGTTAAAATTTGCGCATCCACTACATGCTCCAACCGCTGTTTGTCATACGAACCTTCTACAATCACAGGGTATGGGATTTTTATTTTTTTCATCATATCAACCTTGAAAAGCGGCAAAAAGAAGCACCGCTACCCCCAAAATAATGCGATAAATACCAAACGGAACAAAGCTGTGTTTTTTTACAAAATCCATCAAAAAATGAATGGTAAGCAAAGAAACCGAAAAGGAAACCGCGCAACCGATGGCAAGCACCACCCACGCGATACTGGGAACCGTTACGCCGCTCTCGCCCAAATAATCAACAAATCCCCAAATTTTAATTCCACCGGCTCCGACCATGGCGGGAATTGCCAGAAAAAAAGAAAATTCGGCACCTGCGGTACGGGAAACGCCAAGCATTCTCGCACCGAGAATGGTAGAACCGGAACGCGAAGTGCCGGGTACTAAAGAAAGTGCTTGAAAAGCGCCGATAAAAAACGCGGTGGAACCGGAAATTTGAGAAACATACTCCGTACGCGTCTGCCTGTTGCGATAAAAGACCTCCACCGCAATAAAAGCAATGCCGTAAACAATCAGCATGGCGGCAACCACAACGGAATGATACAGCCAACCGTCAAGGTCTTTGCCCGTCACCCGTTCCAAAAGCTTATCCCCGATCAGTCCGCAGAATGCCACCGGAATACAGGCAAGCAGGATTTTCCGCCACAGACTCCGTATTTCACGCTTTTCTTCCGGCATCTTTCGGCTCCCAAACGGCCAAAGCCGTTTCCAAAACAGAATAACAACCGCAAGAATTGCGCCCAATTGAATGACAACTTGAAACATTTCGGAAAATTCATTCAAAAAAGCGGCATCGGATGTAAAGGAAAACGGCATCCAATCCTGCATTAAAATCAAATGCCCCGTGGAGCTGATAGGCAACCACTCTGTAATGCCTTCCAGGATACCGTACATCACCGCTTTCAGACTTTCCAAAATCAACATATTGTCAGCAATCTCCCTTCAGCCTGTCTTTTGCTCTGACCTCCAGCCCTCTGCCGCTCGATGCGCGCATAATGTCGCCCGTTTTGACGGCGAACGGAACACGGCACCAATAAATCATAGACGGGTGCGGCGTGGAATCAATCCGTTCCCCGCTCGCAAGATAAAGCTCGGTAACGGGAAATCCGCGCCCGATTTTTCCGGGAGAAATGAGTTCCGCATCCTCGTTTACCGATACCTTGTTGCGCTGGATAAAGCGATACAGCTGTCCGTTTTCGTTCTTCATGTCAACTCCGGCACGGCACAATGCATCGGCTTCTTCTTTAACATATTCCGTAGCCATGGAAAAATATGCTTTTTCGCGCAAATAACCGCAAGTACTGACCAATTGCGGATTTTGCATCGGATTATCAAAATAAAATCCCGTGCCGTACTCGCGGTGCGAAACGCTTTCCAGCTCGTCCAACCAAGCTGGCTCAAATGCATACGCCTGCGGATTTTGTTCGTATGCATCCATTGCCATACGGTAAGCATTGGTTACAACCGCCGTATAATACGCGCTCTTCATACGTCCTTCAATTTTAAACGAGGAAATACCGCTCGCCATCAATTCGGGAATATGCCGAATCATGCACATATCCTTGGAGGACATGATAAAGGTACCGACACCCTCCTGCTGTTCAATCGGAAACGGCATTTCGGGACGTTTTTCCTCTACCAAAGCATAATTCCACCGACAAGGCTGTGAACAGGTGCCGCGGTTGCCGTCTCGCCCGTTAAATGCATTGGCAAGTAAGCAACGGCCGCTGTAAGATACACACATGGAGCCGTGAATAAACGCCTCCAACTCAATCTCACGGGGAAGCTCCGCCCGGATAGCGCAAATTTCATCCATCGTCAACTCCCGTGCCAACACCAAACGTTTGGCTCCCATGGCGGCATATGCTTTTGCCGCCGCCGGACTGACAATGCTGGTTTGCGTGGAAATATGCAATTCCATATTGGGAATTATTTCCCGAACAGTCGAAAAGACACCGAGATCGGCAACAATCATGGCGTCAATCCCCGCAGCCTTTATGTCGGACAAAAAGCGGCGCAATGCAGGATATTCATTCACATGCGGCATGGTATTGACGGTCAAATAAAGCTTTTTCCCGCGGTTGTGGACATATTCCGTTGCCTCGTAAAGCTCCCGAACGGTAAAATTATCGGCAGACGCCCGCATACCAAACATTTGCCCCGCACAGTATACCGCATCCGCACCATACAAAATTGCAGCCTTCAGCTTTTCAAAATTCCCCGCCGGGGATAGCAGTTCCGGCATAAAAACCTCCTTTGATGAAAACCGAGGAAAGTGACCTGAAAAAGCCACCTTTCCTCGTAAAAATGATGTTTTATTCTTCTCTCTCGGTTACCGCAATGCCGAGCACGGCAAGATCCGCATCGGAAACAGGGGTGGGACACTGTGACATCAATTCACTTGCATTCTGTACTTTGGGGAATGCAACCACATCACGCAGATTATCCGCTCCGGACATTACCATAACAAGGCGGTCAAGCCCCATACCGGAGCCACCATGAGGCGGTGCACCGTATTTATAAGCATCCACAAGGAATCCGAATTTCCGTTCAATATCCTCGGCGGTCAAGCCCAACGCACGGAACATTCTTTCCTGCAATTGCCAGTCGGTAATGCGAATGGAACCGGACAGCAGCTCCACGCCGTTCAAAACCATATCGTAGCACTGTGCCCGCACTTTTCCGGGATCGCTTTCCAAATATTCCAAGCATTCCGGCAAAGGCATGGTAAAGGGATGATGCATTGCATCCCAGTGCGCGGTCTCCTCATTCCATTCAAAGAACGGGAACTCCACAACCCACAGGAAATTGAATTTTCCGTCCGGAATCAAATCCAGTTTCTTTCCCAAAATGGTGCGCAGAGCGCCCAATGTCGGCAGTACCACTTTGTCTTTGTCTGCAACAATCAGCATAACATCGCCCTTTTCCATACCGCCGGCAGTCAAAACCGATTCCAATTCTTCGGATGTGAGATATTTTGCGAAGGAACAAGCAGGCGCTTCGTCAATCCAGCGAATATACGCCAACCCTTTGGCGCCGATTCCCTTTGCATGCTCGTTCAATTTATCAATTTCTTTACGCGTCAAAGCCGCAGCCGCATTTTTTGCAACAAGGCAACGCACCGAGCCGCCGTTTTCAATGGCAGACGTAAAGACGCCGAAGCCGCAATTCTTAACGGCATCCGAAATATCCTGTATCTCCATTCCAAAGCGGGTATCCGGCTTATCCGAACCGTAACGGTTCATTGCATCGGCAAACGTAATGCGCGGCAGAGGTGTTTTGACATCCACATTCAACACTTCTTTAAATACACGCTTGATAAAGCCCTCGTTCATTTCCATAATGTCTTCCTGCGTTGCAAAAGACATTTCCAAGTCAATCTGTGTAAATTCCGGCTGACGGTCTGCACGCAAGTCTTCATCGCGGAAGCAACGCGCCAACTGAATATAACGGTCATAGCCGGAAAGCATTAAAAGCTGCTTATAAAGCTGCGGAGATTGCGGAAGCGCATAAAAACTGCCTTTGTGTACACGGCTGGGCACGAGATAATCGCGTGCGCCTTCGGGGGTAGACTTAATCATCATCGGCGTTTCGATTTCATAAAAGCCGTTCTCGTAATAATATTCACGCGCAACTCTGGCAATTTCATGACGCATTTTGATGTTGCGTTGCAAAGACGGACGGCGCAAATCCAAATAGCGGTATTTGAGCGCAATCTCATCTTTTGTCTTTTTGGCATCCGATACCTCAAAAGGCGGCGTTTGCGCAGCAGAGAGAATCTTCAGCTCGGTAACAAAAATTTCTACCATTCCGGTCGGCAACGCGGCGTTTGTTGCCCCTTCCCCGCGCGCACGCACAGTTCCGTGGACGGCAAGCACAAATTCCGAGCGAACAGAAAATGCTTTTTGAAAGATTTCCGAATCGGTTGCACTGTCGAAAGCGAGCTGAACAATACCCGTGCGGTCGCGCAAGTCAATAAAAATAAGTGCGCCCAAATCCCGCTGTCTCTGTACCCAGCCCATTACACAAACTTCTTTTCCGATATCCGTTTCTCTCACCGTGCCGCAATAATGCGTACGCTTATCGTTTGCACTTAATAATTCTGCCATTTTTTAAAGTTCCTTTCCCTCTTTGTCGAAAAGAGGCAATTTTTCAAGATAAATCAAATCATTGCGCGTTTGCGCCTCTCCCTCTGCAAGGATTGTCATTTTACCGCAGATTTCACCGCCGGCTTCCAAAACCAGTTGCTCCAGGGCACGCATGGAATCTCCCAAAGACACCACATCGTCCACAATCAGGATTTTTTTCCCTTTCATCCGTGCCGCGTCTACAACATCCAAATACAGATGCTGTTCCCTTGCCGTTGTAATGGAATGCACATTGACCTCCATGACGCCTGTCATGTAAAGCTTGGGTGCTTTTCGCGCCAAGATGTACCTTTGATTTCCCGCCAAGCGTGCCATTTCATGCACCAACGGAATGCCTTTTGCCTCCGCCGTAATCATATAATCGTATGCGGGTGCCTTTTCCAGTAAGGCTTTTGCACACGCGGTTGTCAATTCGGGATCTCCGAAAATCACAAAGCCCGCAATCATCAAATCTTCATTCAGCGGACAAAGCGGCAAATCGCGCTCGCATCCGGCAATTGTCATGTGATAATACTTTTGTTCCATTTTATTCTTCCGTCCTTTGCCATAAAAAATCATCAAAATTCGGTGCGAATATGCTCTATATAAGCGCCGGACAGTGCCTCCTGCACCAAACCTTCAAAATCCAATTTTTGCTCTTGCTCCAAAACCTTGGAAAGTTCGGGGCGCGTACGCGGATGCTTTGGGGTAAATACGGTACAGCAATCCTCATATGGCTCAATAGAAGTTTCAAAGGTTCCGATACGGCGCGCAATTTGTACAATTTCCTCTTTATCCAATCCGATACAGGGGCGGAATACGGGCAACGTTGTCATGGGATCGGTCACACCGATTGCCTGCATGGTTTGGGAAGCAACCTGCCCCAAACTCTCGCCCGTAATCAAGCCGCCGCACCCCAATTGATGCGCCAGTCGGTCTGCAATTGCCATCATGTAACGCCTTAAAAGCAACGTAAAATAATCCTCATCGCAGTGCTTTACCAGTTCTTCCTGAATATGTGTCAAAGATACGATGTGAACCCGAAAAGAACCCGCGTATTGAGATACTTCCTGCGCCAATTGCAAAACCTTTTCTTTTGCACGTTCGCTGGTATAAGGGAACGATTCAAAATGAATCGCATCAATCTGCACGCCTCTTTTGGCAATCATATATCCCGCTACGGGAGAATCGATTCCGCCGGACAAAAGCAATAAAGCTTTCCCGTTTGTGCCAACGGGCATACCGCCCGCCCCCTTAAATTGCCCCGCATGGATATAGGCGCCAAGCTCACGAATTTCCACGTGTACCACCACATCGGGATGATGAACATCCACGCGCAACGAAGGACACACATCCAAAACATATCCGCCCGCTTCCGCTGCGATTTGAACGGAATTGAGCGCAAAGCTTTTGTCCGAACGCTTTGCCTCCACTTTAAAGGTCTTTTTGCCAATCATAAATTGCGGAACATATTCCCGCACGGTCGCCTCAATGGATTGCATGCTTTTTTCGCAAACCGCGCAACGGCTGATTCCGACAATTCCAAATACTTTGGAAGCGGTTTCAAACATTCCGTCCATGTCGGCGTCATCATCCAACGGTTCGATTATCAGCGTGCTTTGAGAACGCGTGATATTAAAATTTCCGAAATGCTTGGCGCGAAAACGAAGCGTTTTGCAAAGCACTTCTTCAAAATAACGGCGATTGGCACCCTTTAAAACAATTTCACCGTATTTGCAAAGCAAAATTTCTTTCATTCAACATCCTCCGCGCCGTCAACCGTATCTTCCGCAACCGTCTCCCCGTTTCGGTAAGCATCCAACAGCTCTCTCGCAACCGGCAAAGCATCCTGCGATACCAAAATATCGGTGCCAAACATTGTATATCCCGCAATGACGCGAACCACGCCGCCGCTGCCTCTTTCCCGTACGCGGTAGGGGATGTTTTCTCCATCCAAAATGCTGCGTAAAACGCTCAACTCCACATTATCATGAACCGTGGTAAGAACCGCCGCATCGTCATGATTTTCCGCGGGCTTGTCCAATCCGAAAAATGAATCCATTTTTTTCTCCTTTGCAATCAGTTGTCGTAATAATGCGGGAACAGCTTTTCCCATACCTTTGCGCAACCAATGGTATCGGCAATGGAGGTATGTGCCACACCGTCCCAATCAATTCCCAAACGCTCCATTGCATCACTGAGCGATGCATGCACCATATCGGGATAGTGTTCCGACTGAAAGCGAACAAACTCATTTGCCGCGCAACGTGTTTTTCGGTGAAGCGCCTCCCGTTCTTCTTCCGTATCGTAAATATATTTGATATGGCTGTAATCCGTTGAAATTCCGTATGCAATCAACACATCGGCATTATCGAACAATTCCTTGATTTTCGGCGTCAGCGAAACGAGCGAGGGGGCGTCCGCCACCATATCGGGCGTAATTCCGTGAATTTTTTCGGTCTGCTTCCATTTTTTCTTGTGTGCGGGCTTCACCAGCGTGTCCATAATGATTTTGCCCGTTCCATCCGCAATCGAAACCGAAAGGATTTCATCATGCGTATAAACACCGGTCAATTCCAAATCGAAAAACAGCACACGCTCACGCTTCATATGGTATGCCTCATTGCGGTGCAAATCGCCCTCGGCGCGCCGCACGGCAAGATCCGCCTCAAAGCAAGCGCGGCACAGCTTGCGGCGGTAGCGAACGGCTTTTCCGCACTCCACGCACATTAAAGGACGGCGAACCGCCGTTTTTTTATCGTAAAAGTAAACGGTACTCTTATCGTTTCGCACGGTGTAGGCAACCGGCTCCTCAATGACATCGTAATTCATTTGCGAAAGCCGTTCCTTGGTATAGTAGCCGCAGGAAGCGGCACGCTTTGTACTCATGCGCACAAGCTCCGCGCCGGTATCCAGCGTCTTGGTTTCCAATGCCTTTGCGGGCGGCATATACCAAAGCTCCGGCGGTGCCTCCACGACACGGGCGGGATCAAAAAAATATGTAATGCTGCCATCGGTGTTTTCATCATATGCGATGGGATCCCCCGTTGGCATTAAATGCATTTTGTTAAGGACATTGCGCGTCAGATAATGCTTTTGCTCCGCCTCGGCAACGGTCAGTTGTGCGATTGTCGCGCCGGAACGCAACTTCATGGTATGTTTCATTCTAAAAACAAATTTCCTTTCTACCGTTCGAGCCTTTTGCATATCCGTCTGTTTTATTTTTTAACAACGGTTGCCGGTTCTCCAAAACGGTTTTGCTTCCTTATTGCCGGAAGCCTATTTCTCTGTATATTGTTTTACAGAAATTATACTTTTAAATTATAGCACATTATCGTCCGATATGCAATAGTTCTTTTACTTTTTTCTTTCAACATCCGTGCTTTTTTCTTAATTTTTGGAATTAGAATTATTTTTATTATTATATTTGGAAGAGTTGTTTGCGTTTTCGCAAGCCATTTTACGCAAAACATCAAGCGCACGGTCAAGCCCGCCCACTTCATCAATGATTCCGTAGCGAACCGCTTCTGCGCCCTCCAAAATAGAACCGCAATCCGTTGCAATCTGGTCGGGACGCATCATCAGCTCATTCAGCATATCGGGACTGGCTTTGGAATGCCTGCAAATAAAATCGACAATCCGTCTCTGCATTTCGCTCATATACCGAAAAGACTGCGGAACGCCCACCACCATGCCGCTGATTCGCACGGGATGAACGGTCATTGTGGCGCTTGGAACAATGAGAGAATAGCGCGCCGCCGTTGCAAGAGGCACGCCAATGGAATGTCCGCCGCCAAGCACCAGCGAAACCGTGGGCTTTTTCATGGAGGCAATCATTTCCGCCAACGCAAGCCCCGCCTCCACATCTCCGCCCATGGTATTTAGAATAATTAAGACGCCGTCCACCTCATCGCTTTCTTCAAGCTCTACAAGCAACGGTATAATTTGCTCGTATTTGGTTGCCTTTTGCCCTTCCGGCAGTAAAAAATGTCCCTCAATCTGACCGATAATGGAAATGCAATGAAAGCGTTCGCGGGCATTTTCCGCTACACTTCCGCCGCCGTCTGCAATGTTTTCCAACAAAAAACGACGCGCTTCTTCTGCATTTTTCTTACTTTCATTCCGATCTGTCATATGCCTTTTCACCTGATTTCCTTTTTTATTTATAATATAACCAAAAATTTTTTTCATATGTGGACGGAATTATGAAAAAACAGGCTTTACAATCGACAAAAAAAATGTTATAATAATAAAGAATGGGAAAAATCCGTTTTTCTCTTGTTACAAAAACACATTACACAAAAAGAAAAATGAAAGGTTTTACAACGATGGAAAAGAAAGTCTTGGTTGAAACCTCTGCAAGACACATTCATTTGACAGAGGATGCTGTAAAAGCACTTTACGGCGAAAACGCAACTCTGACTGTAAAAAAAGAGTTGAGCCAACCCGGTCAATTTGCGGCGGCAAATGACAAAATTACACTGGTAGGTCCAAAAGGCACGCTGGCGGTCAGTGTGCTCGGTCCCACAAGAAAGGCAAACCAGGTGGAGCTTTCCTTTACCGATGCACGTGTACTTGGCTTAAAGGATGTTCCCGTACGTGAAAGCGGCGATGTTGCCGGCACGCCGGGACTCAAAATGGTCGGTCCTGCAGGCGAAATTGACATTGCAGAAGGGGTAATCATTGCAAAAAGACACATTCATATGACGCCCGATGATGCAGCCGCATTCGGTATTGCAGATAAGCAAATCGTACAAGTAAAAATCAGCAATGATGCGAGAACCACCGTTTTTGACGATGTTGTATGCAGAGTACATCCTTCCTATGTGCTTGCAATGCATATTGATACCGATGAATGCAATGCTGCATGTGCATTCGGCACTGTTTACGGAGACATCCTGGTTTAATCTCAAAAAGCGAGGACCTTGCAATGAAAATTGTATTTCAAGGTGACAGCATCACCGATGCAGGCAGAGACAAACGCAATTATCACGATATGGGAAAAGGCTATCCAAAATATGCCGCCCTGCAATTGGCAGAGGCATTTCCCAATGTTGATTTTGAGTTTATCAATATGGGAATCAGCGGAAACCGTACCGGTCAGCTGTTTGACAGACTGTATCCGGATGCAATTGCATTTGAACCGGATATCATTTCTATCCTCATTGGCATCAACGATATTTGGCACCGTTACGATCACTTTATTGAAACAACGGATGAACAAATTCTTACCAATTATCGTGCCATTTTGGCACGCTTGAAAAAGCAAACAACAGCCAAAATCGTCATGCTGGCACCGTATCTGCTCGACTGCTCCGATAAGGAACACATGCGCGCAGACCTCACACGTCTCATCCCTGCAATTCGGAAACTTGCCGATGAATTTGCAGATATTTATATCCCATTGGATGCGCTTTTTGAAGAAGCGTTAAAAACGCAGCCGGAGCCGCTTTATTATTCGGCCGATGGCGTGCATCCAAACGGAAACGGCGCAAAGCTGATTGGCAAGTATTACTTTGACGCAGTCGCTCCCCTCATTGAGAGCGATGCTGGATATGAAAAAAAATAAAAGGAGATACATCAAATGAGCAATGTAAGCAATTGCCCTTATGCAATGAGCACTGAAGTACAAAATCAGTGTGTTGTAAAAAAGGGTTGCGATCACGGCCCGGCTCCCCTGCCCGAAGAAGGCAAGTGGATTCAGGCAAAACAAATTACCGATATTTCCGCATATACCCACGGTGTGGGTTGGTGCGCACCCCAGCAGGGTGCCTGCAAGCTTTCTCTGAATGTCAAAAACGGCATTATCGAGGAAGCATTGGTAGAAACAATCGGTTGCTCCGGTATGACACACTCTGCCGCTATGGCAGCTGAAATTCTGCCCGGAAAAACCATTTTGGAAGCACTGAACACCGACCTCGTTTGCGATGCCATTAACACCGCAATGAGAGAGTTGTTCCTGCAAATCGTTTACGGTCGCAGCCAGTCCGCATTCTCCGAGGGCGGCCTTGTAATCGGCGCCGGCATGGAGGATCTCGGCAAGGGCGAAAGAAGCATGG
>CAYYCU010000002.1:22964-36290 GCA_964470415.1 uncultured Ruminococcus sp. | reverse complement strand
ATACGAAAATCTTCGGCGGTATTCAGCTCCAACTCGTCCAACAACGCCAACGGCACGCGCTCATAGCGCTCGGAACCTTTTTTGCGGTTGTTTGTCCGTCCGCAAAGCAAGCGAAAATCTTCCGCCTCAATAATCAGCAGTCGGAAGTGCAACCGCGGGTTTTGGAGATAGGGCAACAAATGATACAGCTCCGGGAGCAAATCCTCCGCCCTGCCTTTTTTGGGCGATTTTTTGCGCGGAGAGATTTCTTTGGTCAGCGGATCTACCCAGGAGATCCATTTGACGGCTGCAATCGGATGCACCACCGTCACCGTACATTCGGTGTTTTCCAAATAATATGCAATCTTCTTTTTTAAAGGATAAAAAGAACCGGTTTGCACCTCGTAAATATCGTTCCCGATGCGCACATCGGAGACAAATCGGGTATTCAAAACGCCAACCTCGTGGCAGTCCTCGTCTTCGCAAAGATAACGCTTGATGATAACATGCAAACGTTTTTCGGAAAGCGTACCGATGCCCGCCTCGCCGGACGGCCGCGCCTCCAAAAAGGCCGCTTCGCAAAGTCGGTGAAAACGCGCAACGTGCGCCGGTTGCATATTCGGCATGTTCCATATCCTCCTTGTTGAAAACCGGCCGGAACCGATTCCGTTTTAAAGCGGAAACCGCAAATAAACGAAGGAAGGCGTTTGAAAACACCTTCCTTTTATAGAACGCCTTTTATCGGTTCAAAAATTTATCTGCCAGCAAATTGATGTAAAAACCGCCAAGAACAGAGCGCGCCTGGAAGCCGGTTTGTCTTGCATCGCTCGTATAATACCAGTCCGTAAGCGGTACACGGTCAAGGCTTTCGCAAACCATGCGTTCAATTGCCTTGTAAACCTTTTGTGTATACTTGGGATTGTCGGTCATAACGGTGGTCCAAGCCATCCAGTCCAATTTGGTATAATCGGAACGGCTGTCAAGCGGAACGCCGTAGCGGTTCATCTGTTTGGTATAAACCTCAACCTCTTCGCGGCTGACAGCTTCATCAAACAGTCCGAGGCCGAGCAGACGGTCCCAAACGATGTTGTACTTCATACTCCAGGTATCTTCCTGGTCAAAGGTCAGTCTCCAGCCCTTGCCGTTTTGCTTCTTTGCTTCCTTTACCCAACGGTCTGCCATTTCCTTTGCCGCCTCTGCGTATTTCGGTGCGTCAAAGAGCTGCGCATACGCGCCGAGCGCTACAATTGCCTTTAGGCTGAGGTTGCAGTTGTGTGCCAAGTGGCCGGCAAAATCATCGGTGCAAAGCTGATTT
This sequence comes from uncultured Ruminococcus sp., assembly GCA_964470415.1. Classification (GTDB taxonomy): domain Bacteria; phylum Bacillota; class Clostridia; order Oscillospirales; family CAG-272; genus UMGS1865. The sequence goes on along the minus strand of CAYYCU010000002.1, from coordinate 34,996 downwards.
TCCGGATTATAACCGTACTCTACCAAGTAATCAGCCCATTTTTCCAACAAGTCGCGGTTCTCTTCGGCAAGCGAACGGTCTCCGTCTGCACGAACCGCTGCGGCAACCGTCAAAATCGCATTTCCGCATTCCTCAACCGGCATCTGCTTTTCATACAGCAATTCTCCGTCTTTTAAACCGTAAACCTGACCGTTGCAGAAAGGATAGCAACCGCAGTCATGCGGTGCAAAATCAAATTTCCACATATCGGTACGTGCAAACTCAAACAGCGGGCGCATCATTGCGCGAACCAATTCGGGCCTGTAAACCAAGAAAAGCGGAATGGAAGGATAGGTTACATCCAACGTTGCCAAGCAGCCGTTGGAAAAACATTCTTTGGAAAGGAACATTTGCTTGCCGTCCACTTCAATCAGCTTGTGTGCCGCAATGGTCTGGCGGTAAGCGAGCGCGCCGATGCGTGCATATTCCGGAGAAATCTTCTCCATATCTGCCATCATCTTTTTATCAAACGCATCGCAAATGCCGCGCAATTCATCCACATCATGAAGCGCCGCATCCAGCATGGTGTCAAAATCACCGTAAAAGCTCTTGTAATATGCGTCTACCGGCTTGTTGTAATGCATGATGGCTTTGACATCATCGTATGCGAATACAATCATATCCGACAGCTTGTTTGAAGTCGTACTGAGAACCGGCATTTTGGAGGACGGAATGGGATTTGACAAATCCAACACGTAGTGGCGTTCAAAAATCCGTTTTTTGAAATACCGATAGCGTCCGCGCATGTGCGTAACGGTAGCATTGGGATGAATCAAATGCAGATATCCCCATTCAATGCGTACATCGTCCCCGCTGCGGCAAAGAACATTTTGCTCGGTAGCACCGATGCTGACATGTCCGGGCTCTGCTTTTGCCGTATAGGTTTGTCCGGCCTCATCCCCCGCAAGCTCCGCGCAAGCGTCCACATAAACTTCAAATGTGTGTCCTTCTTCCTTCGGCTGAATCTCATAAAACATATAGGATACTGGACGGGACATAATTTCGGGACGGTCCATCAACAGGGGCGTGAAAAAGGTGACTTTAAAATCGCAGGTCTTATGCGTAAAGGTATAAACGGTTGAAGTCGGCATTACGGTAACGGAGGTTTGCTTTAATGCGGGACCGTCCGCAACATAACTGCTGTTGGCACTTGCCAAACCCATAAAGCGGTAGGCGGTACCGTCAACAGACAGCACGCCGCACATGGACTGACGGTGTCCGGTCCAGTGACGGGTATGATCCTCAAAAAGCTTATCCGAAAAGCTCCAAAGGCTGAAATAAGGATCGCAGGTAATCAGCGGAATAGCGGTTGGGCGAAACGTATGCTTCATTGTATTTTTTCCTTTCTTTATCGTGTTCTCTTGCGGAACTCGATTATTTACTTCTATTATATTACTTTTTTTGCAAAAATCAATAGGTTTTTTTGCAAAAAGCATGAGGATTTTTCGCATTTTAAAAATGATTGACATTTATTTGAAAAAGTTGTATAATAAATAGTATATAAAAGGAAACAAGGAGGACGGAACCATGCTTTCGGCAGCATACAGCGCAGGGCTTTGCGGAATTGAAGGATTCCCCGTAACGGTAGAATGCAATCAAAAAAATAATTTGAGCGGCTTTGAACTGGTCGGGCTGCCCGACCTTGCCGTAAAAGAAGCCAAAGAACGCGTGCGCACGGCATGCTCCAACAGCGGCTATCATTTTCCTTATTCCAAAATCGTGGTCAACCTCGCGCCCGCAGACCGCAAAAAAGAGGGCTCTGCGTTTGATGTTGCCATTTTAACCGCTATCTTCCACAGCGCCGGCATTATTCGCCGTGAAATTTCCTTGGAAAAGCGCTGTATTGTAGGCGAGCTTTCTCTCTCCGGAAATGTACGCGGTGTGCGCGGCATTTTGTGCATGTGTGTGGCGGCAAAAGAAAGCGGGTTTACCGAATTTTATGCGCCTGCCGAAAACGCGGTGGAAGCCGCCGCAGTAGAAGGCATCACCGTTTACGCGGTACACAGCATGCGAGAATTGGTAAGACATCTCAATGGCGAAGAGCCGCTTGCCCCCGTTGCATGCGACCGCACCGCTTTTGCCGAATCCTCGGCGCATTATCCTTTTGATTTTGCCGATGTGCGCGGACAGGCAATGGCCAAACGCGCCATGGAAATTGCCGCGGCGGGCGGACATAATATTCTTTTGATTGGACCGCCCGGAACCGGAAAATCCATGCTTGCCAAACGTCTCCCATCCATTCTTCCTCCGCTGACCTTCGGAGAAGCGATTGAAACCACAAAAATTCATTCCGTTGCCGGCACACTGCCGGACGGCGTCTCCCTGCTTTCGGTGCGTCCCTTCCGCGCGCCGCACCACACCATGAGTCCGGTCAGCTTGGTGGGCGGCGGTGTCAACCCCATGCCCGGCGAAGTCTCTCTTGCCGATAACGGCGTACTGTTTTTGGATGAATTGCCGGAATTTCCAAAACAGGTGACCGATGCTTTGCGCCAACCTCTGGAGGACCGAAAGGTAACCATTACACGTGCAAACGGCCGCGTTACATTTCCCTGCACCTTTATGCTGGTAGGTGCCATGAATCCCTGCCGCTGCGGATTTTTCGGTCATCCAACCCACAAATGCACCTGCCGTCCGGACGATGTGCGGCGTTACATCTCCCGAATCAGCGGACCGATGCTGGATCGCATGGACATTCAAATTGAATTGCCCTCCCTTTCCTTTGATGAAATATCCGCATCGAACGAAACCGCCGAAACATCGGCTGTCATCCGCGCCCGCGTCACGGCGGCACGCGCCTTTGCTCAACAACGCATGCAGGGCTATCCCTCTGCCGTATTTTGCAATGCGCAACTGGATGCCGCCGGGATTCACGAATTTTGCAAATTGGACAACGAAGCCTCTGCGCTTTTGCGCACCGCATATGACCGTATGGGATTGAGTGCGCGCGGATACGACCGCATTCTCCGCGTTTCCCGCACCATCGCCGATTTGGATTCCTCCGAATTGATTTCTGCCGCACATGTTGCCGAGGCAATTCAGCTTCGCAGTTTGGACAGAAAATATTGGAGTTGACCGCCCGTCTGCTTGCCGACAATTTATTAAAATATATCATGGCGGCAGATACCGTTATGATATAGAAAGGACTGTTTATGACCGAATTGCTTTCGCGTCTCTTTGTCAAAGACCGCGCCAATACCGCCTCCCCGCAAGTTCGCCGTGCATACGGCATGCTGGTTAGCATTACGGGCATCGTTTTAAATATTTTGCTGTTTGCCGCAAAGTTTTCGGTAGGTACGCTCTTCGGCTCGGTTGCCATTACGGCAGACGCCGTAAACAACCTCTCGGATGCCGGTTCGCAAATCATCTCGCTCATCTCTTTTCGTATCTCGGCAAAACCCGCCGACCGCGAACATCCGTTTGGACATGCACGGATAGAATACGTCACCTCCATGATTGTCTCTCTGCTCATTCTTCTGATCGGCGTGGAGCTGTTAAAAGAATCTGTTACCAAAATCCTTTATCCGGATTTTCCGGAACGCAATTGGATTGCCGTTGGCGTTTTGGCAGGCTCGATTCTCGTCAAGCTTTGGTTGGCATTTTTTAACAACAAAATCGGAAAAAAGATTGATTCCTCGGTTATGCGCGCCACCGCGGCAGACAGCCTCTCGGATGTGCTCTCCACTTCCGCCGTGTTAATCTCTACCCTGATTCTCCTCCTGTTCCCCGGTCTCACGCTGAATCTGGATGCATACATGGGTGTGGTTGTGGCAATTATGATTTTAATAGCCGGAATTAAAATTCTGAACGAATCCAAAAATTCCATTCTCGGAGAAGCCCCCTCCGATGAAATTGTAAAGCAAATCACGGACCTGGTGGAATCCACACCGGGGGCGATCGGCATGCACGATTTGATGGTGCACAATTACGGACCGGGGCACGTCATTGCCGCGCTTCACATTGAAGTGGACGGAAAAAAAGATGTGTTTGAATCGCACGACATGATTGATAACATTGAACAAACCTTGCGAAATGCCTACGGAATTGAGGCAACCATCCATATGGATCCGATTGTCACGGATAACGAACAAATTACCGCGCTCCGTATGCGCGTGGAAGCGGCAATGCGCGAAATTGATTCCTCACTTCGCATTCATGATTTTCGGTTCGTCAGCGGAAGCACACACTCCAATTTGATTTTTGATGTGTCGGTTCCCTTTGAAATCAAGATGACCGACAGCCAGCTGCGCCGCGCCATTTCCAATCAAATCAGCCAAATTGATCCTTCTTATTTTGCAGTTGTTCATATCGACCGCGAATAACGTTTCGCGTCATTTATAAACTTCGGTTTTTCCAAAATTCATAAAAACAGAAAGGCGGTGTCTTATGGCATCTTATCAAAATTATCAAACAGAATGCTTTGAAAATTTGAAACAGCTTTGCCGCGCCTCTGCCGACCGGTACGGACAAAAAACCCTGTTTCTGCAAAAGCGCGGAGATGCATACGAGCAAATCGGTTTTCATCGCTTTCAAGCCGATGTCAACGCGCTGGGAACCGCACTTCTCTTACGCGGTTTTGGTGGAAAAAAGATTCTGATCCTCGGCGAAAACAGTTATGAATGGGCGTGCGCCTACATGGCGGTGGTTTGCGGCGTGGGAATTGCGGTTCCCGTCAGTCCGTCCCTCTCCTCTGCCGAGCTTCTGCATATTGTAAACCGTACCGAAGCCGCCGCCGTCATTTGCTCTGCCTCGGCAGCCGCGCAAAGAAAAGATTGGGGCGGTACAATCGAACAAATCCGCTTTGACCGTCTGCAGAATTGGATTTCCAATGGAAAAACCGCTATCAAAAACGGGAATCGCGATTATCTGGACGCAAAAATCAATCCGGATGCGCTTGCCGTTCTGCTTTTTACCTCCGGTACCGCAAGCGAGATGCGCGGCGTTATGCTCTCTCACCGAAACATTTGCTTCAATCTTTCGGAAATTTGCAAAATGGTTTATATTGACGAAAAGGATGTTTTCCTTTCGGTTCTTCCGATTCATCATGCTTATGAATGCACCTGCGGCTTCCTCTGCCCGCTCTACCGCGGCAGTACCGTTGCGTTTGCGGACGGATTGCATCACTTGTCGCGCAGTCTGCACCAAATTCGCCCCACCGTTATGCTTTGCGTTCCGCTTTTTTTGAAAACCGTCCGCGATAAAATTTGGACAACCGTTCGGACGCAGGGTGCGGAGCAAAAAATTCGCCGGGCAATCCGTGCAACCAACGCACTCCGTCCGAATGCAGTGCGCCTTTCCGTCAAACGTAAGACCTTTTCGGCAATTCACAACAGCTTCGGAGGCAGATTGCGGCTGTTGATTTCGGGCGGTTCCATGGCCGACAGCGATACATTGCAAGACCTGCAAGACCTCGGCTTTTGCGTCATTCAGGGCTACGGCATGACAGAATGCGCCCCCGTGATTGCATTAAACCGCGATTCCTCTCAAAACAACAGCGCGGTCGGCATGTCTACGCCAAATACCCTGCTGGATATCTGCGATGCACAAAACGATGGCATCGGAGAAATTCGCTACAAGGGCGACAACACGATGCTCGGTTACTATAAGCAACCGGAGCTGACCGACAGCGTCATGCGCGATGGCTGGCTTTATACCGGTGACCTCGGATATATGGACAACAATGGCTTTTTGTATATCATCGGACGGAAACAAAATATGATTACAGACAAAAACGGAAGAAATATTTTTCCGGAAGAGCTGGAAAGCAAACTTTGCCAAATGCCTTATATCAAAGAAGCCGCCGTAATCGGCTGTCAAAATCCGACAACCGATTCTTTCGATGCGGTTGCGCTCATTTATCCGGATTATGACCGATTGAAAAGAGATTTCAAAAAAGCATACACCGCTTCACGCCTGGACTTGGAAATGAAAAAGGCGCTCTCCGCGGTCAACAGTACCATGCCGCCCTATAAGCGCATTACAACGTATCTTTTGCGCACCGAAGGATTCCCGAAAAATACGTCCGGAAAAATCATACGCAAAGGGCTTCTCCAATCCGCTTACCAAGACTATCTTGCAAAATTGCAATAACAAAAAATATCCGTCAAACAAACCGCACGGGAACCGAAATCATATCGGTTCTACGTGCGGTTTTCTGCCATGTCCGTCTCCCCGCCAAAAGAGTCGGACGCCGCACAGACAGCAGGGGCGGCCTCAAAATTTTGAGGCCGCCCCTGCTTTTATTTTTTCTTATCCGTCAAACTTATTCGTAAAGTTTGCCCATTTTCAGCAATCTTTGATACTTCGCCTTTGCGTTGGCGTCTGCCTTTGCAAAGAGATCTGCGGCTCTCTCCGGGAAGGATTGAGCAAGACGTGCATAACGGGTTTCGGACTTGATAAAGTCCACATAATCGGTTGTGGGTTCCTTGGAATCAATGGAAAGCTTGTTTGCTTCCAGTGTCGGGTTGTAACGGAACATCTGCCAGTAGCCTGCGTCAACAGCCTTCTTCATTTCGAGCTGGCAGTTCTGCATGCCGCCCTTCAGACCGTGCATTTCGCAGGGTGCATATCCGATAATCAAGGACGGGCCGTGGTAAGCTTCCGCTTCCTTGAGCGCCTTGAGCAATTGGTTCATATCTGCGCCCATTGCAACCTGAGCAACATAAACATATCCGTAAGACATTGCAATTTCCGCCAAGTTCTTCTTGCCGATTGCCTTACCTGCGGCAGCAAACTGTGCAACCTGTCCTACTTGAGAAGCCTTGGATGCCTGTCCGCCCGTGTTGGAATAAACCTCGGTATCAAATACGAATACGTTAACGTCCTCGCCGGAAGCCAAAACATGGTCCAAACCGCCAAAGCCGATATCATATGCCCAGCCGTCTCCGCCGAAAATCCATACGGACTTCTTGGAGAGGTAATCCTTTTCGGCAAGAATTGCAGGTGCTACGGGGCATCCTTCTGCCGCTGCTTTTTCCAGCTCTGCCACCAATGCGGCGGTTGCCTCTGCGTTCTTCTCGCCGTCATCGGCCGTTGCCAAATAAGCCTCTGCCACTGCCTTAAATGCATCGGAAGCTTTTTCGGAAGCAGCCATTTCCTTGACCTTGCCGATTAAACGGTTGCGAACGGTCTTTTGACCAAGCGCAATACCCAAACCGTGCTCCGCATTATCCTCAAACAAAGAGTTGCCCCATGCAGGACCTCTGCCGGTTTCCTTGTTTACGGTATAAGGCGTTGCAGGTGCGGAACCGCCCCAAATAGAAGAACATCCGGTTGCGTTGGAGATATACATTCTCTCACCGAACAGCTGTGTAACCAAACGTGCATAAGAGGTTTCCGCACAGCCTGCGCAGGAGCCGGAGAACTCAAGCAACGGTTGCTTGAACTGGCTTCCCTTTACGGTAAAGTTAATCAGCTCTTTCTTTTCGGAAACATTTGCAACCGCATAGTCCCAAGCGGATTGCTGATCCAACTGACTTGCTTGAGAAGTCATGGTAATGGCAGCCTTTTCGGGATTGCCGTCCTTGATTGCCTTTGCGGTTACGGGGCAAGCCTTTACGCAAAGGGTACAACCCATACAGTCAAGCGGGCTGATTGCCATTGTAAACTTGTAATTGGTTTTTACAACCGGCTTTGCTGCAAATTTTGTGGAAGCCGGTGCCGCAGCCGCCTCTTCCTCCGTCATTGCGAAAGGACGAATTGCCGCATGCGGACATACAAACGCACAGTTGTTACACTGAATGCAGTTTTCCGCAACCCATACAGGCACGTCAACCGCCACGCCGCGCTTCTCATAAGCGGCAGCACCCTGCGGGAGCGTACCGTCTGCAAAGCCCTTGAATGCGGAAACGGGGAGCGCATCGCCGACCATTGCGTTTACGGGACGAACGATGTTGTTGACATAATCCACAAGGTCTGCGCGCTTGCCGGTTGCGGGTGCTTCTGCTGCCTCGTCCGCAAGTGTTGCCCATGCTGCGGGAACATCTACCTTAACGGTTGCGTCAACGCCGGCATCAATTGCCTTGTAGTTCATTTCCACAACGGCCTCGCCCTTCTTCATGTAAGACTTCTTTGCCATATACTTCATATGGTCAACAGCCTCTTCGATAGGCATGATGTTTGCAAGCTTGAAGAATGCGGACTGGAGAATGGTGTTGGTTCTCTTGCCCATTCCGATTTCGCGCGCTTTGTCAATTGCGTTGATAATATAGAATTGAATGTTGTTCTTTGCGATGTAGCTCTTTACCGAGTTGGGCAGATGTGCCTCAAGCTCTTCGGCCGTCCACTGGCAGTTGAGCAAGAACGAGCCGCCCGGCTTTACATCTTGAACAATCTTGTATCCCTTCAGAATGTATGCGGGAACATGGCAGGCAACAAAATCTGCCTTTGTAATATAATAAGGAGACTTAATCGGTTCATTACCGAAACGCAGGTGCGAAATGGTAACGCCGTTGGTCTTTTTGGAGTCGTATTGATAATATGCCTGAATGTATTTATCGGTATAGTCTCCGATAATCTTAATGGAGTTCTTGTTTGCGCCTACGGTTCCGTCGCCGCCCAAGCCCCAGAACTTGCATGCAACGGTGCCTGCGGGTGCGGTGTCGGGAGAAACGGTTTCGGGCAGAGAATGACCGGTTACATCATCTACGATGCCAATGGTAAAGCCGTTTTTCGGCTCATCCTGTGCAAGATTGTTGTAAACCGCAATAATGGAAGCGGGCGTGGTATCCTTGGAGCCCAAGCCGTAGCGGCCGCCAACGATTTTTGCGTTCACACCGGTAGAAGCCAGTGCGGCAACAACATCGAGGTAAAGCGGATCGCCGAGCGCGCCGGGTTCCTTGGTTCTGTCAAGTACGGCAATCTTCTTTACCGTCTTGGGCAGAGCCTCTGCCAGCTTTTCGGCAACGAACGGTCTGTACAAACGAACCTTTACAAGTCCGACTTTTTCGCCGGCTGCCGTGAGGTAATCAATGACCTCTTCCGCAACATCGCATACAGAGCCCATTGCGATAATAACCTTTTCGGCATCGGGTGCACCGTAGTAGTTAAAGAGCTTATAGTCGGTTCCCAACTTTGCGTTCACCTTATCCATGTACTCTTCCACAATTGCCGGGAATGCTTCGTAATAGGGGTTGCAAGCCTCTCTGTGCTGGAAGAAAATATCGCCGTTTTCCGCAGAACCGCGAAGTACGGGGTGTTCCGGATTCAGTGCGCGAGAACGGAATGCCGCAATCGCATCCTTATCCACCATTTCTTCCAAATCCTTGTAATCCCAAACCGCAATTTTTTGAACCTCATGAGAGGTACGGAAACCATCGAAGAAGTTCAGTACGGGAACTCTGCCCTTGATGGTTGCAAGATGTGCAACGGCGCCGAGATCCATAATTTCCTGCTGATTGGTTTCAGCCAGCATTGCAAAACCGGTTTGACGGCACGCATAAACATCGGAGTGGTCTCCGAAAATGTTCAGCGCGTGAGATGCAACGCAACGTGCGGAAACATGAATCACGCAGGGAAGCAGTTCTCCGGCAATTTTATACATGTTCGGAATCATCAGCAAAAGTCCCTGCGAAGCGGTATAAGTTGTTGTAAGCGCACCTGCTGCCAAAGAACCGTGAACGGCACCTGCCGCGCCGGCCTCGGACTGCATCTCCATCACCTTTACGGTATCGCCCAAAATATTTCTTGCAGGCTCGCCAAAAATGTTCTTGTCGGTCGCAGACCAAGTGTCCGTCACCTCCGCCATAGGCGAGGAAGGCGTAATCGGATAAATTGCGGCAACCTCCGTGAACGCATAGGATACATGCGCCGCGGCAGTGTTACCGTCCATTGAAATTTTTTTTCTTTCAATAGCCATGAGTAAATAAACCTCCTGTGATTTTAAGAAATTTAATTTTTTCTTTACCACCCTATATAATATCACATTTTTGCAAAAATGTAAAGACTTTTTCAAAAAAATCGCATGCCAATTTTGTACATATCGAAAAAAATCCGCCGCGCGTTTCGAAAAGCAGACTGCAATCGGCAGCCGCAGCTTTTAAAAAACCGTAAAAAAGCATGCAGCCGTGCGTTCAAAACAATTACTTTTTATATTTTTCAAGGAATGCGGCGCTCGTTTTCAAGCTGTTAAACGGGGTTCCGGCCCAATTGCCGTCCTGCTCCACCACATAATGCTTGACACCGATTTTTTCGGCCGTTGCCATAATTTTGTCCCATGCGAGATTTCCGTTTCCGACCTCGGCATCAACGGGAGAATAATACTTTCCTTCCTGTTTGAATTTGAATGTCAGGTCCTTCAGGTGCAGAATGTCGATTCTTCCGGCCAGCTTCTCCATCCAATCGGTTACATCTCCGCCGCCTGCCGCTACCCAGCAAGTGTCCAGCACAAACGATGTGGTGGCGGGATCCAGCCCTTCGTAAAGCACGTCCATTATGGTTTTATAGCCGTCTATGCGCACAAATTCAAAATTGTGATTGTGATACGTCAGCCGAAAACCGTTTTTGGCATACCGCTCTGCCGCCTTATTGTATTGGCGAATAAATTCGTGCAGCTTATCAAGGTTGGTTCTTGCTTCGCCGGGCATGCCGCCAATACCGATGTTGGTGGTTCCCCACATGCGGTGAAGCTCCATGGTTTCTTCCGGGTTGTTGATAATTTTGTCAAAATCGTAATGCGTACCGATAATGGAAATACCGTGCTTCCGAAGCAGCTCGACAAAAAGCTTTTCGTCAAAATCCGTACCCGCGGTATGCGCTTCGGTATAACCCAGCTCTGCCAGTTTGGCAAAGCTCAAATCCGCAAAATCGGGATCCTTCATATAATCCCGAATCGTATAAAGTTGAACACCGAGTTTTTGAAACATCTTTTTCCCTCCGTTTTGGGCTTTATTTTGAGACGACAAATAAACAGCGCACCGATTTTCCGTATCCTTCCGGCCGAACGCATTGGTCCGCCGTCTCTTTTCCGCCGACTTCATTCTATCACAATCGCCGATAAATTGCAAGTGAAAAAGCCGTTTTTTATTGACATATCTTCAAAAAAGATGTATAATAAAAAAAATAAAATTTTCATGCAAAGGAAAAACCGATATGAACAATCCGAAAATTAAAATTACCGTACGCGATTTTGGTGAAATGACCGCCGAGCTTTATCCAGATAAGGCACCCAATACCGTAAAAAATTTTTTGTCTCTTATTGAAGCCGACTTCTTTTCCGGTATGATTTTTCACCGCGTCATTAAAGATTTTATGATTCAGGGCGGCGGCTTTGACGAATCCTTTGAGCAAAAAGAAACAGACGCCATTCGCGGCGAATTCATGGCCAACGGCTTTATGCAAAACGATCTCCGCCACACGCGCGGGGTACTCTCCATGGCACGCACGTCCGATCCGAATTCCGCCTCCTCGCAATTTTTTGTCATGCACAAAGACGCACCGCATCTCGATGCACAGTATGCCGGATTCGGAAAGCTGACCGACGGGTTCGACGTGCTGGATGCCATTGCCAATGTCAAAACCGGGCGCATGGGCTGGTACGATGACGTTCCCAAAACGCCGGTTGTAATTGAAAAAATCGAAATCATTGAAAAATAAAAAAGCATTCGTTTGCTTTACCTTTCGGAAAGGAGCACCTTTATGAACACAAAGCTTTTAAAACTGATCAACAAAGATTCCCGTATCAGCACATCCGACCTTGCCACCATGCTCGGCATTACCGAGGAGGAGGTGCGTACGCAAATTGCCGAGCTGGAACAGTCCGGCATTATCAGCGGCTACAAAGCCGTCATCGACTGGGACCGTTTGGACGGCGCGTATGTCTCCGCCATTATTGAGCTGAAGGTGACGCCGAAAGCGGGGCTCGGCTTTGAAGATGTTGCCGCAAAAGTCATGAAATATCCCGAAGTGGAATCGGTTTATTTGATGTCCGGCGTCTATGATCTCAATGTCGTGGTAAAAGGAAAGACCTTCCAAGAGGTTGCAAAATTTGTGGCAAAGGA
>CAYYCU010000002.1:17673-22864 GCA_964470415.1 uncultured Ruminococcus sp. | reverse complement strand
CCTATATGCAGCGCAAATACAACCTTACTTACAATGCTTCCACTGATGTGTTGGTGACGGTGGGAGGCTCCGAGGCAATCGACGCCTGCATTCGCGCCATCACCTGTCCGGGCGATGAAATTATCATCCCCCAACCCAGCTACGTCTGTTATGAGCCGATTGTTCTGCTTGCCGGCGGCAAGCCCGTGATTATCGAAACGCAAGCGGCAGACGATTTTAAACTCACACCGGAGGCACTGCGCGCCGCCATTTCTCCGCGCACCAAAGCGCTGATTATGCCGTATCCCTGTAATCCGACCGGCGGCATTATGGAACGCGCCGACCTGGAGGCAATTGCAGGGGTTCTGCGCGAAACCGATATTTTTGTGATCTCCGATGAAATCTACTCCGAACTGACGTTCAGCAAGCAACCGCACGTTTCTGTTGCGTCCGTTGACGGAATGCATGAGCGCACCGTGGTGGTAAACGGATTTTCCAAAACCTTTTCCATGACGGGCTGGCGGCTCGGCTTTGCCTGCGGTCCTGCGCCCATCCTCAAGCAAATTACAAAAATTCACCAATTTGCTATCATGTGCGCGCCTACCACCTCCCAATATGCCGCCATCGAAGCGCTGAAAAACGGAGATGAAGCGGTCAACAATATGCGGGAGGAATACGACATGCGCCGCAGACTGATTGTTGCCGGATTTAATAAAATCGGACTGACCTGCCGCGAACCGCTCGGCGCCTTTTACGCCTTTCCGTGCATTCGCTCCACGGGGCTTTCCTCCGATGAATTTTGCGAACGGTTGCTGTATGCGGAAAAAGTGGCGGTTGTTCCCGGCACTGCGTTCGGCAAGGGCGGCGAAGGCTTTGTGCGCGCCTCCTACTGTTATTCCACACAGCATATCAGCGAAGCATTGGCCAGAATCGAACGCTTTTTAAAATCCTTGAAAAAGTAGATAAATCGGAACAAAACGAGGCTTTTACATGGACACTTTTTGGAACCGATCGTGGGCTTGTTTGGAGCCCTCGCGCTTGGAAAATTACATTCATACATTTGATATGGAGGCGGATGACATCATCCGCCTTTTGCAGCGTCACCGCGTCCAAAGCGTATGCGATGCGGGTTGCGGTTGCGGAATTTATGCACTGAAGCTTGCGGCAAACGGATTTGATGTCAGCGGATTTGACATCTCCGCGCATGCCGTGGAGCTGGCATGTAACCTATCCCGACAAGCGGCTGTTCCCGTCCGCTTGAAAACCGCAAACATTTCGGCAACCGGTTACGCGGACGGACGGTTTGACGGCACGGTATCCCGCGATGTTTTGGACCATATGAAACGGGACGATGCCTGCGCGGCAATCAAAGAATTGCTTCGCATCACAAAACCGAACGGAATTGTGCTTTTTACATTGGATGCTTTGGACGATGAATACGAAACCGAACCGCACACCGTTACGGCAAGCGGCGATTACGTTTTTACGGACGGAAAATGGAAAGGCATGGTTTTTCATCCTTACAGTAAGCGGGAAATTCACACCCTAATACCGGCTCATACCGTGTGTGAAATCACCGAACAGCAAGACCATTTTACCGTTCTGCTTCGAAGCGCGCGCTGAACCGGCCGCGCCCTTTCCCAAATTTTCAAAAAAGTTGCATAAAAATACAAAAAAACACGAATCAAAGCAATATTTTTTGAAAAAATGCTTGACATCCCTCTGCAAAAAGAATATAATATGTATATCCTTCACTTTAGTTAAGGAAAGTATTTTATCATTCCGGAGGAATTTTTTATGAACAGAGTTTATAACTTTTCGGCAGGACCGTCCATGCTTCCGCTTCCCGTACTTGAAAAGGCTGCATCAGAGCTGGTCTGCTACGGAGAATCGGGAATGTCCGTCATGGAGATGTCTCACCGATCTCCGGACTACGAAGCAATCATTCAAGATGCGGAGGCCATGCTTCGCAAGTTGATGAATATCCCCGACAATTACAAGGTGCTCTTTTTGCAAGGCGGCGCTTCCACGCAGTTTGCGGCCGTTCCCATGAACCTCATTAAACGCACGGGAAAAGCCGACTACGCCGTTTCCGGTCAGTTCTCCGGCAAAGCCTTTAAAGAAGCGCAAAAGCTGGGCTATGACGTAAAATGCATTGCAACCACCAAGGACGATAATTTTGACCACGTACCCGTCATTACCAAGGATATGATTCGCCCCGATGCCGCCTATCTGCACATCTGCTTCAACAATACCATTTACGGCACCAAATACGATTACATTCCCGATACCGGCGATATTCCGCTGGTTGCCGACATGTCTTCCTGCATTATTTCCGAGCCCGTGGACGTTTCCAAATTCGGCGTGATTTATGCCGGTGCGCAAAAAAACATGGCGCCCGCAGGTCTTACGCTGGTTATTGTCCGCGAGGATTTGTTGGACTTTGCGGAAGAAAAAATGCCCACCATGCTGGAGTGGAAAACCATGGCGGAAAACGGCTCCATGTACAACACCCCGCCTTGCTACACCATTTATATGGCAAAACTGGTATATGAGTGGATTCTTTCTTTGGGCGGTCTTACCGTTATGAAAGAAATGAACCAAAAGAAGGCAAAGGTTCTTTACGACTATCTTGACGCGCAAAATTATTATCTTGCACCCGTAAAGGCAGACAGCCGTTCCATGATGAACGTTACCTTTGTTACGGGAGACGCGGATTTGGACAAAAAATTTGCCTCCGAGGCGGGAAAAGCCGGACTGAAAAACCTAAAGGGACACCGTTCGGTCGGCGGTATGAGAGCCTCCATTTACAATGCAATGCCTTACGAGGGCGTGGTTGCATTGGTTGAATTTATGAAAGAATTTGCAAAAAACAATCCGAAAAAATAAAAATATCCATTCGATCCTTTGATCGAGCCATGCTCTGAAAACGGCGGGATTTCGGTTCGTCCAAGCGATAGCTTATCCGAGGATAGAACCCTTTTCCGCCGCTTTGTTTTATTTGATTTTACAGATACCGATTCAGAATAAAAAATGAAAAGAGAGGTTACCGTTATGAATATTCAATTGCTTAACAAAATTGCGCCGGTCGGTCTTGCCGAGCTTGGCGCTACTTATAGGGTTGGAGAAACCGTAGAAAATCCGGACGGCATTATGGTGCGATCCGCCGTAATGCACGATATGGCGTTCGGCCCCGAACTGAAAGCCATTGCACGCGCGGGAGCCGGCGTGAACAACATTCCGATTGACCGTTGCAGCGAGGCGGGCATTGTGGTATTTAATACGCCGGGCGCAAACGCAAACGGTGTAAAAGAGCTTGCCATTTGTGCGCTTTTGCTTGCCGCGCGTAATATCATCGGCGGTATCGACTGGGCAAAAACGCTGACCGAGGATGTTGCAAAACAGGTGGAAAAAGGCAAATCCAAATTTGCCGGAACCGAACTTTGCGGCAAGACATTGGGCGTTATCGGACTCGGCGCCATAGGCAGACTGATTGCAAATTCGGCTTTGGAGCTGGGCATGAAGGTGATTGGTTGCGATCCCTTTTTGTCGGTCGAGGGCGCTTGGAATCTTGACCGCCGCGTTGTCCGTGCCGCAACATACGATGAAATTTTCGAGCAAGCCGATTACATTACCATGCACGTTCCCGCAACCAAGGATACCAAAAACATGATTTGCACGCAAAATATTGCAAAAATGAAAGAAGGGGTTAAAATTATCAACCTCTCTCGCGCAGATTTGGTTGCGGCAGCCGATATGAAGAGCGCCATGGAAGCCGGCAGAGTTTCGGCATATATTACGGATTTTCCAACCGAAGAGGTTCTCTCCATTCCGGGCGTTGTGGCAATCCCCCACTTGGGTGCGTCCACCGCGGAATCCGAGGACAACTGCGCCGTTATGGCGGCCCGCGAGCTGGATGACTATCTCACAAACGGAAATATCAAAAACAGCGTCAATTATCCCAATTTGGAAATGCCGCGTACCGGTGCGGCGCGTATTTGCGTACTGCATGCAAATGTTCCCGCCGTCATTACCCAAGTGACCGCCGCAATTTCCGAGGAAGGTCTGAACATTGAAAACATGACCAACAAATCCAAAGGCGACAATGCTTACACCGTTGTGGATGTCTCCTCGGTTCCTTCTTCCGATGCGATTGCACGCATCTCTTCCGTAGAAGGAATCGCACGCGTCAGAGTCATTTAATTGCATACCGAAAAAGCACCGCAAATACATGCCCGTATTTGCGGCGCTTTTTTATTTCGCGTATTTATTTTACCGTAATTTCGCCGACCTGATAACCGGCATTGATCACGGCATTGCGCAAAACCTCGGAATCCTTGCAGGTTGCGGTAACGGTTGCCGTTTTGTCCTCCAGACTGACCTCCGCCTGCCGAACGCCTTTTACGCCCTCCAGCGCAGTCTTGACATGTGCCACGCAATGCTGACACATCATTCCTTCCACGGGAATGACATAAGTTTTAACTTCCGTTTTTCCGAACATTTGATTTTCCTCTCTTTCTTTTTCTTTCTTATCGTTTAAATTGGATTTTTTATTTTTCGGAAACAGCCGCACAGAACGCAGACGCAACGCATTTCCAACCACGCAAACGGACGAAAAGCTCATTGCCGCCGATGCAAGCATGGGACTGAGCTGCAGTCCGAACAGCGGATAAAAAACACCTGCCGCAACGGGAATGCAAACCGCATTGTAAAAAAGTGCCCAAAATAAATTTTGTTTGATGACGCGAATGGTGGCACGGCTCAACATATATGCCTGCGCAACGCCGTCAAGTGAGGTGCCGGAAAGCACAACGCCGGCACAGTCAATGGCAACCTCCGTCCCGGCACCTATGGCAATTCCGACATCGGCACGCACCAGTGCGGGTGCATCGTTGATGCCGTCTCCCACCATGGCGCATGGCGCCTGTTCACACATTTCACGCACCATACGTTCTTTATCCTGCGGCATTAATTCCGCGTAAAAACCGTCTAAATTTGTTTTTTTGGCCACAAAAGCCGCAGTCCTTTCATTATCCCCCGTTAACATCAAACAGGTCACACCGGCGTTTTTTAAGGCGTTTACGGCGTTTGCGGCATCGTCTCGGATGCGATCGGAAATTCCAATCAATCCGACAAGTACACCATCAAAGGTGACCGTCACCGCCGTTTTTCCCTCTTGCTCCAGCCTTGCAAAATCGGAATAAAAACCGGA
>CAYYCU010000002.1:5940-17573 GCA_964470415.1 uncultured Ruminococcus sp. | reverse complement strand
GCCAGGGGGTGCGAGGAAAGGCGTTCCACCGATGCGGCATACGCCAGGACGCGTTGCGGGTTCTCTCCGTATGCATACAGCTCCGTAAGAGACGGTTTTCCCTCCGTAACGGTACCCGTTTTGTCAAACAACACGGTTTTGACGCCGCACAGCTTTTCCAATGCCTCGGCACTGCGGAACAAAATGCCGCTTTTGGCACCGCGTCCGATTCCGACCGTAATGGCAGTCGGTGTGGCAAGTCCGAGCGCACAGGGACAGGAAATGACCAATACCGCAATGGCGGAACGTACAGACGGCTCCAATTGACGCGTGATACCGAACCATACAAAAAATGTGACCAATGAAATTCCCATGACGCAGGGCACGAATACGCCGCTTACCTTATCGGCAATACGGGCAATCGGCGCTTTGGACGCCGCGGTGTCCTCCAGCAATCGGATAATACGGGCAAGCGACGTATTTTCTCCAACGCCCGTGGCACGTACGACAACGGCGCCTGCCGTGAGCACACACGCCGCATGAACCGATGCGCCAATCTCTTTGTCTACCGGCATACTTTCTCCCGTCAGCGCCGACTCATCCGCGCTTCCGTTTCCCTGTACCACTTCTCCGTCTACGGGAATCAACTCTCCCGTCCGAATCAGCACCAAATCGCCCACCTGTACTTCTTCCGCCGGAATAGAAACTTCCTTTTCTTCGCGCAAAACCGTTGCGTATTTCGGCGCCAGTGTGGCAAGCGATCGGACCGCATCGGATGCTTTGTTTTTGGCGCGCGCTTCCAGCATTTTTCCAAACGAAACCAGCGTTAAAATCATTGCCGCCGATTCAAAATACAGGTCGTGCATCCATGAATGCACCGCCGTTGCGTCACCCTTTGCGCCCGCAATCATTCCAATGGCAACAAAACCGTATACAAACGATGCGCCGGAACCGATTGCAATTAAAGAATCCATATTGGGTGCCAAGTGAACCAGCGCCGAAAAACCGTTTTTAAAAAACTTAAAATTCAGAACGGCCACCGGAAGTGCCAGCGCCAACTGAAGCAGTGCCATGGTCAGCGCGTTTTCGACGCCCGAAACAAATTGCGGAATCGGAAATCCCATCATACCGCCCATGGAAAAATACATCAATGTCAACGTCAAAATTGCCGAAGCGATTAAGCGCCACAGGCTTTTTTTCCATTCGTTGCCTTTTTTTTCGCTTTTTTGTGCGGTAAGAATCAAGGTGTAGCCGGCAGCTTTGACCGCCGCCGCAAGCCGTTCCTCCAACCGTTCTTTTTCGGAAGCGGTCAGCTCTTCAAACGGCAAAACCGAAACCGAATTGGTCAAGAGAGAAACGGTAAAGGTATCCTTTTCATCCAGCACACCGCGAATCGCTCGCTCTACATGAGCCACACACGCCGCACAGCTCATTCCCTTAATTTCATAACTTAATCTTTGCATCATATCTCCGTCCTTTTTTGGTTAGCAACAGCAAACCACTTTTATTATATTGATTTTTTCCGAAATGTCAATATATTCTTGCCTTTTCATTTTAAATTAATTGTAAATTTTTATATTCTTTTCCAATTCGGTTGAAATCGGTTATATAATATGTTATAATATATTATAATTATATATTAAGTGCTTTTGGGGAGGAAAACCGAGCATATGTTCGATCAAAATTACATTGAAGAAATTCGTCAAATATGGGAAATGGTAAAGGATTCCTTCCGCGATACATTGCAATTGTCAGAATCTACCATCAATCTTTGGTTTGGAGACGTTGAAATTCTTTCGTACCAAAACGATGTTATTACGATTGGAATATCCAGAGAGTTGCAGTTTAAAACCGTAAACGAAAAATACAAGGATGCCGTAAAAGACGCGTTTTGCCGTTTGCTCGGTTTTCCGGTAGAGGTGAACTTTGTTTTTCGCGGTTCGGCTGTGGCGGCAGACCGTACAACCGTTGCGCCAAGCAATCCGGAGCCGGCAAAGGATACCTCTTTTTCCAACAAAGACCTTTTGAATTACCATTTTGAATATACCTTTGAGAACTTTATCGTCGGCAGCACCAATAAATTTGCGCACGCGGCATGTGTGGCGGTTGCAAACAACCCCGCAACAAATTACAATCCGCTGTTTATTTACGGAAACAGCGGGCTCGGCAAAACGCACCTGCTTCATGCCACCATTAACCGTCTCAAAGAGAACAATCCCAATATCAAAATCGTTTACACAAAAGGTGAAGATTTTACAAACCAAATGATTGCATGCCTCGCAAACAAAACCATGCAGGATTTTCACGACAAATTCCGCGCTTGCGATGTTTTGTTGATTGACGACATTCAGTTTATTGCCGGCAAAACCTCAACGCAAGAAGAATTCTTCCATACCTTTAACGAGCTTTACGAAGCCAAAAAGCAGATTATTTTGACTTCGGACCGTCCTCCCCGCGACATTGAAAAACTGGAAGAACGGTTGCGCTCGCGCTTTGAGTGGGGACTGATTGCGGATATCGAACCGCCGGATTTGGAATTGAGAATTGCAATTATCAAAAAGAAAGCGGAACAGGTCAATGCAAAAATTCCGCGCGATGTTCTGACCTTCCTCGGCGAAAATCTGCGTTCCAACATCCGTCAAATCGAAGGCGCTTTGAAAAAGCTGGCGGCACTCAGCTTTTTATCGGGCAAAACCATTACACTCGATCTTGCCAAGGATTGCATCTCCGAGCTTTTGGAGGGGGCCGAACCGGTCAGCGTAACGGTGGATAAAATTTTTACCGCCGTTTTCCGCAAATATAAAATTTCCAAAGAAGACCTGACCGGAAAAAAGCGAAACAAAGAAATTGCTTCCGCCCGCCACATTACCATTTATCTCATTCGGGAATTGACCGAAATGTCTTATCCGAATATCGGAAAAATGTTTTCCGACCGCGATCATTCTACCATTATCTCTTCTTACAATGCCGTTTGCCAAAAAATGATTTTGGATCCGATGTTCGCTTTGGAAATCAACGAACTGAAAAAGGAAATTTCCGATTAATTTTTCTTTTTCCGATACTTTTCCACAGTATATTTTACTTTTCCACACACTTTTCCACAGGGTTGAAAAGCGGTGGAAAACCTGTTTACGACTTTGTATGATTGTCCACACCGAGGGATAAAAAAGCTTTGTATTGCAAGCAAAAATGCCTGTGAGATATTCTCTTACGGCAACGGTTGAAAATTCAGAAAAATCGACTGTTTTTCCTCCGAAATGCCTGTTTTCGACAAGCTTTTGCCTGTGGAAAACCCGTTTTGTTCGAACCTTTTTCGTAAATTTTTTGATTTTACAAAGTCAATCGGACTTTCCGCATTTTTTTCCACATTTTTTATACACGGAATCAACCGTTTTTCAACAGGTATTCGGAAGGATTGAAGAACAAAAAAGTGTTGTAATACAAGACTTTTTCAGGTTTTCCATTCTTTCCACAACCTCTAATGATACTACTACGACATTATTAATATATTTATTTTTATTTCCGCTCCGCGGAGAAAACAAGAAACAAGATTCGGCGCACCGAATGCCGCCAATCGGAAAGGATATATTTGTTTATGAAAATTATTTTTAAAAGAAAAGAAATCAGCGATGCAATCGCTCCCTTGATGTGTGCCGTATCGGGAAAATCAACGCAGGCAGCCATTGATGGAATTTTAATTGAAGCACGCGATGACCAAACCTGCGTCATGACGACCTTTGATACGGAAAAAGGTATGCGGATTACCGTTCCGTCTCAAGTAGAGGAAGCGGGAACTTATATTATCAATGCGCAAAAATTTTTGCAAACCCTCCGTGTAATGGAAGGCGAATATGTCACCCTTATTGTCGATGAGAAATTGCAAGCTTGCATTTCCAGCGGAAAATCCAATCACAAAATGAATGCACTTTCGGGAGATACGTATCCGGCAATTCCGCGCCTTATAACGGAGGACGGATTTGTAATCGGTCAGGCCGTCTTGAAAAACATGCTTTCCAAGATGATGTATGCCATGGCATCAAACGACCAGAGACCTGTTTTAAACGGCTGCTATTTTTCGGTTACCGAGGATACCCTTTTAACGGTTGCATGCGACAGCTTTAAGCTTGCAAAATGCTCAATCAAAACCGATATTGAAAATAAAAACGAAGACGGTTCTTCGTTGAAGTTTTCTTTCATTATTCCGACCAAAACCGTGAATGAGTTGTTTAAACTTTTAAAGGACGATGAAAGAGAAACCGTGCGTATTTACATGACGCGTAAAAATATTGTATTTAATATCGGTTCCCTGATATTCTTTTCCCGTCTGATAGACGGTCAGTATATTGATTTTGACCGTATTATTTTGAAAACACACCGCATTACGGCAACTTTAAACCGCGAGCATCTGATTGCCGCTTTGGACAGAGCCGCACTTGTTACGGAAGAAAAGGTTGCGGGCAGTGTACGCTCCCATGTAAAACTGAAATTTGAAGACAGTCTTTTGAAAATATCGGCGGAGTCCACAATGGGAAGCACTTATGACGAAGTGGACATTATACATGAGGGAGACGACCTGCTGATTGCATTCAATAATCGCTTTTTGATTGACAGTCTTTGTGCCTCAGATACGGAAGAAATCAAAATTTCAATGACATCGGCACTTACCAGTATTAACATTGAGCCGGCTGTTGAGGAAGACGGAAAAGAAGAGCTGTTTATGCTGCTTCCCGTAAGAATGAAGGAATAATGCTTTTGCTTTTCTTTTATTTCAATTGAAAGTTTTCTTTGTGAGGATACCTATGGAATGTAATGCAATCAAAATTAAAAATTTTCGTAATATAGAAAATGCGAAGATTGAGTTTGACAGCGGTGTCAATATTCTGGTAGGCGACAATGCACAGGGAAAAACCAATCTTTTGGAGGCAATCGGATTTACGGCACTCGGAAAAAGTTTTCGTACTTCGCATGAAGAAGATTTGATTCGTTTTGATGCGGACAGCGCCGAAATTTCAATTGATTTTACCGATTCGGTACGGCGCCAAAATATTACGGTGCGTATGATGCCCGGAAAAAGACGGAGAATTGAACAAAATAAAGTAAAAATATCCAGACTTTCCGATATTGTCGGCGCGTTTCGGACGATTCTGTTTTGTCCGGAACACCTGTCGTTGATTAAAGACGGTCCGAGCGAAAGACGCAACTATTTGGATATTGCAATTTCTCAACTGTATCCGATTTATTTAAAAAGTTTGCAACGCTACAACCAAATATTAAAGCAAAGAAATCAGCTTTTGCGAAACGCGGTTGAAGATAAAAAAACGTTTACGGATACGGTGGAATTTTGGTCCGGTCAGTTGGCACACGAAGCTGCAATCATTGCCCGTTACCGTGTGCAATATCTGAAGCGGGCAGAGGTGCATATTTGTCGGTGTTTTTCCGAAATGATGGGAGAAAAAGAAGTTCCGGCGGCCGTTTATATGGGTTCTTCTCGCAGAGAATCGGCGGAATATGAAAATGCGGAAGAAACCGAAAAAAATTATTTTTCGCTTTTAATGTCTCACCATGACCGAGAAATCGGTGCGGGGAGTACCCTTTGGGGCATTCACAAAGACGATATTGATATTATGATAAACGGCAGATCGGCACGCAGCTTTGCTTCTCAAGGTCAGCAGCGCTCCTTGGCTTTGGCTCTGAAATTGGCGGAGGGAGAAGTTTGTGCCGAAATATGCGGAGAAAAACCCGTGTTTTTATTCGACGATGTATTTTCCGAGCTGGATGCCGCAAGACGTTCTTATCTTTCCTCCAAAATGGAAAACAGACAGGTCATTATGACCACTTGCGAGCCGATAAAACAGATTGACGGAAAAATCATTTTGGTGGAAAACGGAAATTATTTTGAAAAAACACAGTAAAGAAATTCAGAGGATTTATTGATGTATTTGCATGTAGGAAATAATCAAAATATCCGTATTCGGGATATTATCGGAATTTTTGATGCCGATACGGCAACCGTTTCGGCAGTGACAAAAAAATATTTGTCGGGTTCCAATCAGTACGGAGGCGTTCGGTTTGCTTCGGAAGAACTTCCAAAATCCTTTGTTCTTTATAAAGATTCCAAAAAAAATCAGTACCGTATTTGTTTTTCACAGCTTTCCAGCGCCTCTCTTTTCGGCAGGCTTGGGCAATTCGGAAAATTTTAAATAAAATGATTGATGACTGAAATAATTAGCAAATGAGGAAAAAGAAAAAATGGAACAACAGCACGTTTATGACGAGAGCCAAATTCAAGTACTGGAAGGGTTGGAGGCTGTCAGAAAAAGACCGGGTATGTATATCGGTTCAACCTCTGCACGCGGCTTGCATCATCTTGTATACGAAATTGTAGATAACTCAATTGATGAGGCGCTTGCCGGACGTTGTAAGCGCATTGAAGTTATATTGCACCCCGATAACAGCGTGTCGGTTCGAGATGACGGACGCGGTATTCCGAGCGGCATTCATCCCAAAATGGGCATTCCGACATTGGAAGTTGTTTATACCGTTTTGCATGCCGGAGGAAAATTCGGCGGAGATGGATATAAATATTCCGGCGGATTGCACGGCGTTGGCGCATCGGTGGTAAACGCGCTTTCCGAATGGGTGGAAATTGATAACTGCCATGACGGCAGAAGATATACGGAACGCTTTGAAAGAGGTCATGTGGCACGTCCTTTTTGCGATAAGGGAGAAACCGACGGTCACGGACTTTATGTCCGTTTTAAACCCGATTCCGAAATCTTTGAAGAAACGGTTTTTGATTACGATACGTTGCTCAAACGCTTGCGGGAACAGGCCTTTTTAAACGGCGGTGTCAACATCTGCTTAAGAGATGAAAGAGAACCTCTGGAGGACGGCAGCTGGAGAGAGGACGATCTTTGTTACGATGGCGGTATTAAATCGTTTGTGGAATATATCAACGCGCAAAAGCACTGTGAGTTGATACATCCGGATGTCATTTATATGCGTGCCGAAAAGGAAGATTGGGTTGCCGAGGTAGCGCTTCAATATAACGACAGTTATAATGAAATGCTTTTGACCTTTGCAAACAATATCAATACGGTAGAAGGCGGTACGCACGAAATCGGATTTAAAACCGCGTTGACAAAGGTTTTTAACGATTACGGCAGAAAATACGGAATTATGAAGGACAGTGATAAAAATCTGTCCGGAGAAGATGTAAGAGAAGGACTTTCCGCTGTGGTATCGGTAAAATTGACCGAAGCGCAGTTTGAAGGTCAGACCAAAGGCAAGCTCGGAAACAGCGAAATGCGTACCTATGTTTATTCGCTTGTAACCGAAAAGCTTGCGGAATATTTGGAAGAAAATCCGGGTGTCGGAAAAGCGATATTGGATAAAGCGCTTGCCGCTTACCGTGCACGGGAGGCTGCAAGAAAAGCACGCGAAGCGACCAGACGGAAAGGATTGCTGGAAGGCTCCACGCTTCCCGGAAAATTGCGTGACTGTCAAGAGAAAAATGCCGAGCTGACCGAACTTTATCTTGTAGAGGGAGACTCCGCAGGAGGTTCCGCAACACAGGGACGTAATTCACGGTATCAGGCCATTCTTCCTCTGCGCGGAAAAGTGCTGAATGTGGAAAAAACGCGTCTTGACAAGGTATATTCCAACCTCTCTCTCATTCCCATTATTCAGGCTCTCGGATGCGGAATCGGAGAAGAATTTGATATTGCAAAGCTTCGTTACGGTAAAATTATTATTATGGCAGATGCCGATGTAGACGGCTCCCACATTCGAATTTTGCTGCTGACATTCTTCTTCCGTCATATGAAAAAGCTGATTGAGGACGGACACATCTATTTTGCACAGCCGCCGCTTTACAAAATTTACAAAAAAGGTTCCAAAGCAGGCTCGGAAAGATATGCTTATACCGAAGAAGAAAAAGAAGCGATTGTAGCGGAACTCGGCGGTGTCAATATTGAAGCGGACCGCTATAAAGGTCTCGGTGAAATGGATCCGGAGCAACTTTGGGAAACTACAATGGATCCCGCCTACCGTACGATTTTGCGCGTGACAATTGAAGATGCAATGGCATGTGACGAAATGTTCTCTCTTTTGATGGGAGACAAGGTAGAGCCTCGCCGTGTATTTATTGAGGAAAATGCAAAATTTGCGGAAAATTTGGATATTTGATTTTCTTAAAAAAATTTCAAATTTTGATTGCAAAAATATATGAAAAAAGAAAATGAAGATATTTAAAAATAAATTTTTCATAATATGTCTTTGCATTGCCGTTGTGCTTTGCGCCGTTCCGTCCACGCTTTCCTTAATGGGGTACAAAAGCCTGACGCGGAATATTGTCGGAACATTGACCGTGCCGTTTCGTTGGTGTATTACAACGGTGGAAAATGCATTTGAGGGCTTTTCCCGATATTTTAAAAGTATTGACTCGCTGTATGAAGAAAATCAAGCGCTGAAGTCCGAGAACAGCAAACTGAAAGAACAAATGAACCGCGCAGAGATGTTGGAAGCGGAAAATGAACGGTTGCGCAATTACTTGGATATGAAAACCGAATATACCTCCTTTACCATGGAAGAAGGAATGGTTATCAGTTATGCGGCGGGAAATTACATTACAAGCTTTACGCTAAACCGCGGCAGTTTACACGGCATAGAAGTGAATATGCCGGTTGTTGTAAAGGAAGGCATTGTAGGCTATGTGACCGATGTGGGGCTGAACTGGTGTATGGTATCCACAATTATTGAAACAGCCTCCTCGGTCGGTGCCTATATTCCGCGCTCCGGCGTTACGGGAATTGTAACGGGAGATTACAGCATGCGTGACAAAGGAGTCTGCGAATTTTCCTATGTGGATACCAATGCGGACATTCAAGTAGGAGATAAAATTTATTCCAGCGGAATCGGCAGCGTATATCCCGCGGATCTTTTGATTGGAGAAGTAACCGATATTCGCATAGATGAATACAGCCGTGCTCTGGTTGCAACGGTTCAGCCGTCGGTTGATTTTTCCGATTTGAAATGGATGATGATTTTAACGGGATATGAGCAAAAATAAAAAAGGGAGTATGACGGAATGTCAAAATACATACTCGGACACCGCGCAAGAGTACGTTCCAAAATCATACGGTATGTCATTTGTATGGGACTTTTGCTTTTGCTTGCGGCAACCTTGCAGGTATCTGTTTTTTCACGCTTTCGGATATTCGATACCGTTTTGGATTTTATGTTGTGTACCGTTGTTGCGGCAGCGTTCTTTTGCGGAAAATATGCAGGTGCCGTAAACGGAATTGCAGCAGGATTTTTGATTGAAGCAATCGGCTCGCGGGGCGTTTCCTTTTTGCCTCTGTTTTATATGCTTTGCGGATTTCTCATCGGTCATTATGCAAAAGGCGTGATAACGGGACGGTACTTATCTTATCTCTCCTATTTGGCAATGGCTGTTGCGGCACGGGCATGTGTAACCATGCTGTACGTTTTTGTAACGTATTCCGATTTTCGGTTTTCCGATGTTTTGTTACACATTCTTTTACCGGAGGCGTTTTTGACAATGCTTGCCGGAAGCCTGCTTTATTTTCCAATCGGATTTTTATGTCTTTTTTTGGAAAAAGGCATACATCATACAAAAAAGACTTTTTAAAGGTTTCATTTTCTTAAAATTTTAATTTCAGATATCAATACAGTGATTTGATAGATCATCAGACAGGAAGGGTAAAAATCGTGGCAAACGAAAAAGACAAGCAATTGGAAAAACAGCAGGAAATGGCGCTGTTTGAAAATCAGAAAATTGTAGACGTGGGAATGGAAAAGGAAGTAAAAAAATCCTTTATCGAATATTCCATGTCGGTAATTATGGCGCGTGCGCTTCCCGATGTGCGTGACGGAATGAAACCGGGTGCTCGCCGTATTTTATATGCAATGTATGAGGACGGTCTGGTTCATTCCAAGCCGTTCAGAAAATCGGCAACCACAGTCGGTAATGTTTTGGGACGTTACCATCCGCACGGCGATGCGGCTGTTTACGGCACCATGGTACGTATGGCACAGCCATTTTCTCTGCGCTATCCTTTGGTAGAAGGTCACGGAAACTTCGGCTCTGTCGACGGAGACTCTGCGGCTGCATACCGTTATACCGAAGCACGGTTGGATCGCATTGCAGATGAAATGATGCGTGATTTGGATAAAAATGTTGTGCCCATGATGCCAAACTTCGATAACCGTTTGCAGGAACCGACGGTGTTGCCGTCTCGCTTCCCCAACCTTTTGGTAAACGGCTCCATGGGTATTGCCGTTGGTATGGCGACAAATATCCCGCCGCACAATCTTGGAGAAGTGATTGATGCCACTATTTACCGTATGGATCATCCGGAAAGCACGGTTGACGATTTGATGGAATTTATCAAAGGTCCCGATTTTCCGACCTATGCAACCATTTACGGCGTTAACGGAATTAAACAGGCGTATACAACCGGAAAAGGTCACATTATGGTGCGCTCGCGCGCAAGCATTGAGGAAGACCACCGACGCATTATTTTTACCGAGATTCCGTTCGGTGTAAACAAAAGTATGCTTTGCGAATCCATTGCACAATGTGTAAAGGACAAAAAAATAGACGGTATTACCGAGTTGCGTGACGAATCCGGCAGAGAGGGTATGCGTATTGTGGTAGAATATCGCCGCGATGTCAATCCGCAAATTTTGCTCAATCAGCTTTATAAGTATACCCAGCTTCAAGACACCTTTGCCATTAATATGCTGGCGCTTGTAAACAACGAGCCGAAAGTACTGACATTGCCTGCCATTTTGGATCATTATATCGCACATCAAGAGCAAGTCATTATCCGCCGCACGCAGTTTGATTTGGATAAAGCCAAGGCAAAGGCACATATTTATGAGGGCTATAAAATTGCTTTGGATAATATTGATGAGATTGTGCAAATTATGAAGACTTCGCCCTCTATTCCGGAGTCTAAAGTCAAGCTTATGGAACGCTTTGGTTTAAGCGATGCACAGGCGCAGGCCATTGTGGAAATGACACTTGGCAAGCTGACAGGCATGGAGCGAAGCAAAATAGAGGACGAGTTGGCAAGATTGCATGCATTGATTCAAGAGTTGGAAGCCATTCTTGCCGATATGGGCAAAGTAAAGCAAATTATCAAAGATGAAATGACGGCAATCCGCAACCGCTATGCGGACGAACGCCGCACCGACATCGTACCCGCCGAGCATGAAATTATTTTGGAGGATTTGATTGAACGCCACAGCTGTGTCATTACCCTGACACATGCGGGATATATCAAACGTCAGCCTGCCGATTCTTATTCGGCACAGCATCGCGGAGGCAAGGGTATTATCGGTATGTCCACAAAGGAAGAGGATTATATCGAAAAGGTCATGGCAGTCAACAGCCACTCCTATTTGATGATGTTTACCAACACGGGCAAAGTGCAAATGCGCAAAGCCTATTTGATTCCGGAAGCCGGAAGAACCGCAAAAGGACAAAACATTGTAAACATTTTGGAAATGACGGAGGGTGAAAAAATTACCGCTTTCATCAGTGTGGACGAGTTTGCGGACGATGCATATTTGACAATGGTAACAAAATTCGGTGTGATCAAACGTACGCTCCTCTCGGAATATGA
>CAYYCU010000002.1:3965-5840 GCA_964470415.1 uncultured Ruminococcus sp. | reverse complement strand
ATTTCCGACTGATGAAGAACCGCGGAGGCTACGGTGTAACCTGCTACAATCTGACCGAAAAGAGCGGTATTTTAACTGGAATTGCCGCCGTAGACGACAACGATGATTTGATGATGATTACCGATTCCGGTACCATTATCCGTACGCCCGTTTCGGGTATTCCCAGCCGTTCCAGAAGCGCGGGCGGCGTGATTGTGATGCGTCTTGGAGAAGAACAAAAGTTGGTAAACTTTACGACCACACCGCATGCCGATGAGGAAGACGGAGAAGAGACAGCCGACACGCCTGAAGAAGTACAAAACACCGACCAAACCGAAACGGAACCGAAAGAAGAATAAAAACAAAAACAGAACAGCCGAGGCGGAAAAAACCGCTTCGGCTGAATTGTAAAAGGTGAAAAAAGCATGAAAAAAACAACAGCTCTTTTGATTGGCCTGTGCCTGATTTTCGGCATGGCGGGAACTTTTTGCGCTTGTTCTTCGCGTGCGCCGAGTGTGGAACAGATTTATGACCGCGTGGTAGAGCTTGTGGAGGCCTCTTATGAATTGAATACGGTAATTTACGGAAAAGGACTTCCCGTTTACGCCGAGGATTCGCTTTATGCCGAGTTTTCTCATCTGTATTATGATTTTTCTTATGCGGGAGAGTATGAGATGATTAAAGAATACAGTAAATTTATGACCGTAAATGAAATCAAGGAAGCTGCCGAACAGGTTTACAGCACC
This sequence comes from uncultured Ruminococcus sp., assembly GCA_964470415.1. Taxonomy (GTDB): domain Bacteria; phylum Bacillota; class Clostridia; order Oscillospirales; family CAG-272; genus UMGS1865. Next base: position 5,115 of record CAYYCU010000002.1, on the reverse strand, counting down.
GCGCTTTTGGAAAGTGCCGTTTACCCGATGTGCTTTGACGGATATGTTACCGATGACGGCATCGGCGGCTCTATTTTTTTGTATTCCCGCTATTTGGAAAACGGCAATTGGTTATATCAGTCCATTGACAGCCAGGATTATTACCGACATGTGCGTGTTTACGATTACGCTACCATGCGCATCATTGCGCCCAGTACGGCGAAAGCATGCTTTGTGGAAATGCGTTCTTGGTATGAAGATTCCCCGGATGAAGTGAGTACCGATACGATCCGCTTGGTAAAACAGGATGACGGCAAATGGTATTTGGACTCTTTTACGGTTTGATATGTTTCTTTTTGCTTTTGCAATCAAAAAAGGCTTTTCTCGGTTTCGGTGTTCCCGTTACCGAGAAAAGCCTTTTTAACTTTTATCAATATACTTCCGGCTCCAGTATAAAGGCCGAGCACGGCGGAAGTATTATTTTTTTGTGCAAACGTTCTGCTGTGAGAGCGTTGCGGCACGGGTGCGGCAAAACGACCGTCCAATCCGTTTCTCCCATATTGGCGGCAACAAAGAGCCTGTCTCCGCTTTTTTCGTCTTTTCGCTCAAATAAGAACGCATGCTCGTGCCGTTCCAAAAAGCGAAATATGCCGTCCTTGAGCGCCGCGTGAGAAAGCCGCAGTCTTCCCAGCGCTTGATAATGCTTTAAAAGTGCGGCGTCTTCTCTTCCCCATGGGAACGGCATGCGGCAAAACGGATCGTGATACCCTTCCATACCCACCTCATCGCCGTAGTACACGGACGGTACGCCGTAAACCGTAAATTGCAAAACAGAAGCGATTTTCAGCAATTTGATTGCTTGTTTGCGTGCCTTCGGAGACAGCCGTAGTACGGCAAGCTGTTCGTTTTCTTTTCCGTCTCCAACCGTGGGATCTCCCAAAACCGTTAAAATTCGTTCGGTGTCATGTGTTCCCAAAAGGTTCATCAAGCTGTTGGAAACGGCAAGAGGATAGGATGCATAAATTTCGGTAAGAATATCACAAAATACCGTAGCGTCTCGGTTTTGCAAAAACGCCGTTACGGCATTGCGGAACGGATAATTCATGACGCTGTCCAGCTGTCCGCCGCGAAAATATCGGCGGCGTTTGCCGTAGGAAATTTTATCTACCGC
>CAYYCU010000002.1:0-3865 GCA_964470415.1 uncultured Ruminococcus sp. | reverse complement strand
GATTGGTATGCCCCTACCTCTCGGTAGTTTCCGCGGCGATTGAAATAACGGCTGTCATCGCCCGTATGATTAAAAACACCGTCCAAAATAATCCGTATGCCGCGTGCATGCGCCTCCCGAACAAGGGCATCGAACGCAGCCTTTCCGCCAAGCAGAGCGTCTATTTTCTCATAATCGGCGGTATCGTAACGGTGATTGGAGGCAGATTCAAAAAGCGGCGAAAGATACAGTACCGTAACGCCGAGCGTTTGCAGGTAATCCAATTTTTCAACCACGCCCCACAGATTTCCGCCAAAGAAAACATGATTGGAAAGCGGATCGCCCGCTTTTTTTGCGTATTGCGGAATGCCGTTTTCCCAATCCCCGTTTAATACGGCGCCTGCGCGCAAGGAGACCTCCCCCGCGCCGCGGCAAAAGCGGTCTAAAAAAATATGGTACATAATGCCGCCGTGAAACCAGCTTGGTGTTTGAAGTGTTTTGGCATACACCAAAAGGCGAAATTTATTTGCACTGCAAGACGTTAATGTAAAATCCACGTTGTTGATACTGTCGGAAAAAAGCGTATCAAATCCGCGCAAAAACAAAAATTCATAAAAAAATAAACCATCCGGCTCTTTTTTACAAAGCAGCGCAGTGGAAAGCGTCAGCCGATACAGGTCCTCGTCAAGCTCGCGCGAATAAAAAACAAAAGGAATGTCTTGTGATGCTTCCCCGTCCGCGGCAATGCGCAGGACGGTTGCGGAAACACCCAAAGTGCGCGGAATGCGTACCAAAAAAGAAATTTCTTCTCCGTATGCAAAAGCGCCGAGAAAGGAAACATCTTTTCCTTTGACGGTCTTTATTATTTGAATTGAACCGTCTTTTTCCGGCACGGAATGATTTTTGATTAACATAAATTGAAATCCTTGAATGAAAGGTTTGAACAAATTTTTTAAAACATCCATCGGCAGAAAATTTTCTGCCGATGGATTTTATTTTGAATGGTTTTATTTTACTTTTTTCAGCTTCCAAATGCGCTGTGCATACTCTTCAATGGAGCGGTCGGCCGCAAAATGTCCTGCCGCCGCAATGTTATAAAGAGACATGCGGTTCCATTTGGCTTTATCTTGGTATGCCTGCATCATTGCCTCATGGGTGTTGCGATAGGATTCAAAATCCGCCATGCACATATAAGGATCGGCTACGCCGTGTCCGTTGAGCAAATAGGACGCAATGTCCGCAAACGATTCGCCGGCAAAGCCGACAGACAGAAAGTTCACAACACGTGCCAATTTTTCATTGGATGTGTAGTAGTTTGCGGAACGGTAGCCCGAAAGCCAAAGTTGCTCCACCTCGTCCGCGGTAAGACCGAAAATAAACATGTTTTCCTTGCCTGTTGCCGCTTGCATTTCCACATTTGCGCCATCCAGCGTGCCGATGGTAAGCGCACCGTTAATCATCAGCTTCATACATCCCGTACCGCTGGCTTCTTTGCCGGCAAGAGAAATTTGTTCGCTGATTTCGGCAGAAGGAATCAGCGCTTCTGCCATGCTGACGCTGTAATTCTCTAAAAATACAACATTCAGCTTTTCGCGGATACGCGGATTTTGTTCTATATCTTTGCTGATCATACACAGCAATTTGATGATGCGCTTTGCCATATCGTAGCCGGGAGCCGCCTTGGCGCCAAACAGGAATGTTTGCGGCTGAATGTCCAAATCCGGATTTTCCTTCAAATCCAAATACAAACCGATGATGTTGAGCGCATTCAACAATTGGCGCTTATATTCGTGCAGGCGTTTAATTTGTACATCGAATACCGAATGCGTATCAATCTTTTTGCCCGTTTTGCTGTACAGCATGTTGGCAAAATGAATTTTGTTTTCATGCTTGATTGCACGCAACCGTTCCAGCACGGCCGCATCGTCTGCAAACTTTGCAAACTCCGCAAGCTCCTCCGGCTTATGGCGGTAACCGGTTCCGATGCATTCATCAATTAAGGCTGCAAGCTTTGGATTGGAGTAACAGAGCCAGCGGCGGTGTGCAATTCCGTTTGTAACATTTCCGAATTTTTCGGGATACATGCGGTAAAAATCTTTAAAAGTCGAATCCTTCAAAATTTTGGAATGCAGTTTGGAAACGCCGTTGACCGATTGCGAAGCAATGACCGAAAGATTTGCCATGCGTACCTGACCGTAACCGATGATACTCATTTTGGAAATTCTTCCCCAATTTCCGGGAAATACATTCCATGCTTCACGGCAAAACCGTTCGTTTATTTCTTTGACAATCATATAGATTCGCGGAAGCTTTAAGCGGAACAAGTCCTCGTTCCATGTTTCAAGAGCCTCCGGCATAACGGTGTGGTTGGTGTAGGATACGGTACGGGTAACAATATCCCATGCGTGATCCCAAGAGAAGAAATAGTCATCAATGAGAATACGCATCAATTCCGGAACGCAAAGCGCCGGGTGCGTGTCGTTGATATGAATGGCAACCTTTTCGGGCAGATTTTCCAGTGTGCCGTAAACCGCCATATGGTCGCGGATGATGCTTTGTACCGATGCCGAAACAAGAAAATACTGCTGCGAAAGACGTAACAGCTTTCCCTCGGTGTGGTTATCGGAGGGATACAGCACTTTGGAGATGATTTCGGCGTTGGTGCTTTCCTCTAAAGCGCGTGTATATTGACCTTGCGTAAAGAGTCCCATGTTAAAGTTTTGAATGTCGCGCGCCTTCCAGAGTCGGAGCTGGCTGACAGCCTCGCTGTCGGCACCCGAAATCATCATATCGTAAGGAACCGCTTCAATTTCTTCGCTGTCCTCGTATAAAATTTCACAGTGACCGTCTTTCCAATTTTCTTTGATGTGTCCGCCAAAGCGAACCTTATAGATGCGGTCGGTTCTCGGAACAAGCCAAACTTCGCCGCCCGGCAGCCATACGTCCGGCAATTCCACCTGCATACCGTCTACAATCATTTGTTTGAACAGACCGTATTCATAGCAAATGGAAAACCCGGTTGCGGGATAATCAAGAGAAGAAAGAGAGTCCATAAAACAAGCCGCAAGTCTGCCGAGGCCGCCGTTTCCGAGACCTGCATCCGGCTCGCATTCATACAGGTCCTCCAGCCGGAAACCGAGCTGTTGCAGGGCTTTTTCGTATGCTTTGTCAAGTCCGAGATTGCAGAGATTGGTTTTGAGCGAACGTCCGAGCAAAAACTCCATGCACATGTAATAAACTCGCTTGGCGCCGGCGCGGTTGACCTTCTTTTTATACGCAGAGCGTTTATCGCTGAGTAAATTGCGCACGGTAATGGCTGCCGCTTTGTACATTTGATCAAGGGACGCTTCGGCTGCGGTACAGCCGAAGTGCCGTTGCAGAATGCTCTCCAGATTTTCTTTGACTTCCGCGCTGTTGGGTTGATAATTCATTGGTTTGTTCCTCCGTGAGTTGGGATCTTCGTTTATTTTTTATTTGGAATGTCCGGGGATTAAAGTCCCTCGTAAAGTGTAATATACTGCTTTGCCGATACATTCCATGAAAAATCGGTTTTCATAATCTTTGCAAGCAGTTTTTTGCGCTTTGGCTCATCTTGCCAAAGAGAGATAGCCGCTTCGGTGCGTTCTTTCAGTTCGGTTGCGGAGTAGTTGGCAAAGGTAAAGCCGTTGCCGTATATGGTTTTTCCTTTTTCCCAATACGGTTTAATGGAATCGAACAATCCTCCCGTTTCACGTACAACCGGAATGGCGCCGTAGCGAGAGGCAATCATTTGCGACAGCCCGCACGGTTCGCTTTTGGATGGCATCAGGAAGATATCGGTTGCGGCGTAAATCCGCTTGGAAAGGTCGCGGTCGTATGTGATTAACGCGCGTACTTTATCGGGAAA
>CAYYCU010000001.1:35678-42256 GCA_964470415.1 uncultured Ruminococcus sp. | reverse complement strand
GATCCCATGCGGGAAGATTCTCCCATGCAAACGCCGTTTGACGGAGAGGGCGTGGCAACCGCGCGGCGCAATGTGATAGAAAACGGCGTATTGAAAACGCTGCTGTATGATTTGACAACCGCCAAAAAAGCAGGTGTCCCGTCTACCGGAAACGGACAAAAAAGCAATTATTCCGCGCCCGTTGCCATTTCGCCGTACAATTTTTCACTTGCGGCGGGAGATGCGGACGATGAGGCGTTGTTTGCCGCTGTCGGTAACGGCATCTATATTACCGAGTGCAAGGGCTTTCATGCCGGCGCCAATGCCGTAACGGGAGATTTTTCCATTGAAAGTGCAGGCTTTTTGATTCGGGACGGCAAACGTGCCGAACCGATTAAGTCTTTTACCGTGGCAGGCAATTTCTTTGATTTGCTGAAACAAATTGAGCGGATTGGAAATGAGGTAAAATGGGGCATGCCGACAAGCTTTACGGTTTTCGGCTCTCCGAATGTTTTGGTCAGAGGAATCAGCGTGGCAGGCAAATAAAATCGAATATGAAAAAACCGAAGCCGCCGGGACAAAAAACGTCCCGGCGGCTTCGGTTTTCGCAGCGCGGTATTTGCGTGTTGCTGTTTTTTCTGCATTCGCTTTGCAAACGGCTGTTTCTTCCGCTTGCTGAATATAAAAATTGCACACCGTGACCGTAAGTGCGCAGGGATGCCATAAGATTGGCATTTCGCAAAAACAGAATGTGGTGTGCAAAAAAGGGGAACCTGACAGTCTTTTGACCGTCAGCACAGAACATTATACCAAAAAAGTCTCGATTTGTAAATATTCAATTGTGACGAAAATCGGCAAAAAAAATTGTGAAAAAACATATGAGGTAGAAGATTTCATATGTTTGGATGCTCTTTTTTGTGTTTTTTTTCAATAGACAAATTGTGTCGTACCAAAAACTGGAAAATGAGATGCAAAAAAGTTTAAAAATAATGAAAAAAAGGCTTGACAAAACCGAAAAACAGTGCTATAATGTACGGGAAAACAAAGAAGAGTTCTTCGCTCTCACCGTCACGCCCGTTGCGTTGCCGGTTGATATGTTCTTACCGTTGCTTGCATTTTTTGTGCAGGCTTGGGAGCCGTGCGGAGACTTTGTCTTTGTACGGTATTTTTTTCGCTTGGAGGTGTTGGATTATTAGCGTGAAAGACAAAGAGAACCTGCTCAATGAAGAGATCAATGCAAAAGAAGTTCGCGTAATCGGTGCCGATGGAGAGTCTCTTGGAATTATGAGCTCTGCCAAAGCATTGGAAATGGCTTACGACCATGGGCTTGATCTTGTGATGATGGCATCGCAGGCTGTTCCCCCCGTATGTAAGATTATGGACTATGGCAAATTTCGCTTTGAACGCGATAAGCGTGAGAAGGAAGCCAAGAAAAAGCAACAGACAATTGAGCTCAAGGAAATTCAGCTTTCCTGCCGCATTGATACACATGACTTTGAAACCAAGGTGAAGCACGCATTGCGCTTTTTGTCCGATGGAAACAAGGTTCGCGTTGTAATGAAGTTTAAGGGGCGTGAAATGAGCCACACGAACATCGGGCGCGAAGTGTTGGAAAAATTTGAAGCTGCTTGTTCGGAAATGGGAACGGTTGATAAAAAACCCGTTTTGGACGGCAGATTCATGAGCATGGTCATTTCGCCTGTCAAGGCTAAATAATTCGGCACGCAAAGAGCCGCCGCGCGGTTGCACGGCAAGATATGTTGATAATATTTCGGCAGTATCCATTGTCGAAAATGAAAAAAGGAGTTTTAAAAATGGGAAAAATTAAGACACATAAGGCTTCTGCCAAAAGATTTTCCGTTACCGCAAACGGTAAGGTAAAAATGTTCCACAGCTCTCACCGTCATAAGACCGGTAACAAGAGCGCAAAAAGAATCAGACATCTGCGTTCCAGCGCTATGGTGCAGGGCAAAATGGCAGAAAATCTGAAAACACTGGTACACTGAGTGAAGACGAAACGGAGGAATTGAAAAATGGCAAGAGTAAAGGGCGCAATGATGACGCGCAAAAGAAGAAAGTCTACTTTAAAAGCCGCAAAAGGCTACTGGGGTGCAAAATCCAAGCATTTTAAGATGGCAAAGCAAGCCGTAATGAAGAGCGGCAACTATGCTTTTGCCGGCAGAAAGATGAAGAAGAGAGATTTCCGTTCTCTTTGGATTACCAGAATTTCTGCTCAAGCAAAAGTAAACGGTATGAATTATTCTACATTCATGCACGGTTTGAAAAAAGCCGGTGTTAACCTGAATCGCAAGATGCTTGCTGAAATTGCTGTTTCCGATAAGGAAGCATTCGCAGCCTTGGTTGCTCAAGCAAAGGCGGCTCTTTAAACCAAGCAATTGAAAACCCGATGGATGTACATCGGGTTTTTGTCATTGATAGGCGCCGCGTGGGAGCGGTGTATCGTATTTTCAAAGACAGAGAGGAGGCGTACTTTGACGGTGGAACGGAACGGTGAAATTGTTTCGTCAAGACAGAATCGCACGGTTGTGGAGCTGTGTAAATTGACGGACCGTAAAGAGCGGGAAGCAAGGAAGCTGTTTCGCTTTGACGGCATCAAATTGCTGGTTGAGGCCATTCAAAACGGTGTGGAACTGCAGCGGATTGTATTGCGTCAATCCGAAGCGGAGCATGTATGCCAAAAGGTCAAGCAGTTGTGCAACGGCGTCAATTTGGAGGCTCTTTTTCCGGTGCTTTTTGTTTCGGACGCTCTTTTTGATAAAATTTCGGAAGAAAAATCGCCCGAAGGCGTAATTTGTGTAGCAAAATATATTGACAAATTTCAAAAAAACATTACAATATATAATAGTACCGATTTTTTCGGCATGCAAAACGAACGGGTGGTGCTTTTGGAGTCGGTTCGTGATCCGTCCAATATCGGTGCCATCATCCGTACCGCTGCCGCTATCGGTGTGGATCGCCTGATTATCAGTGCGGACTGCGCGGACATTTATCATCCGCGGGCGGTACGCGCTTCTATGGGAACGTTGTTTGGTCAGCAAATTGACCGCGTGCAGGATTTGCCTGCGGCAATCAATGGCTTGCGCGACACCGGCAGACGCGTGTTTGCGGCGGCGCTTCGCGAGGACGCCGAGATACTGGGCAATTTTGCCGTCCGTTCCAACGACTGTGTTGTAATCGGCAATGAAGGACACGGATTGACCGAAGAAGCCGTTTCCGCCTGTGACCGTTGCGTTCTCATTCCGATGTCCGCGCGTGCGGAATCCTATAATGCCGCCGTTGCGGCAGCTATTTTGATGTGGGAATTCGGACGTCTGCGTGAATGAGCCGTCCGAAAATATGCGTTTGAAAGGGAAGGTGCTGAATATGCAAAAGGACATGCTGTTTTGGATATGGCTTTCCGATGCTTTGGGCGCGGCATGCCGCGATTTTAAGCGGTTGATTTCGCTTTATGATAACGCATATGAAATTTTCTATGCCGATTCGGAGGAGCTGGAGCGGATTGACGGAATTTCATCTGCCACCTGTGACAAGCTTTCAAAAAAGAATTTGGAGCGAGCAACGGCAATTCTGGACGCTTGCGAGCGCTTGGAAATCGGCGTGCTTCCGTACGCGGATCCCGCTTATCCAAACGCATTGCGGGAGCTTTCCGCACCGCCTGTGTTGCTGTACTATCGCGGTACGCTTCCGAATTTTCAAAAACATCTTTCAATCGGAATGGTCGGAACCCGCCGCATGAGTGCATACGGAATGCAAACGGCGTATAAAATAGCGTATGAGCTGGCTGCCGTGGGAACGGTGATTGTCAGCGGTATGGCGGCAGGCATCGATGGTGTTTGTGCGGCAGCTGCGCTTGCGGCAAAGGGCACCACCGTTGCTGTTTTGGGGTGCGGTCTGGATGTGGTTTATCCCAGGCATCACAAGCGCTTGATGAATGCCATTGTACAAAACGGCGTATTGCTTTCGGAGTATCCTCCCGGCACTCTGCCGAATCGGTATCATTTTCCCACGCGCAACCGCTTGATTAGCGGTCTTTCCCAAGGAACGGTTGTTGTGGAAGCCGGACTGGGGAGCGGTTCTTTGATTACGGCAAAGGACGCAATTGTGCAGGGACGGGATGTATTTGCTTTTCCCGCCAATGTGAACAGCCGCGGCGCGGAAGGAACCAACGGATTGTTGCGTGACGGAGCCAATTTGGTACTCGGCGCAAATGACATTTTAGCGTTTTATCAATATTTATACGCCGAAACCCTGCGAACGGAGCTTTTGGCGCAGGCGCAGGAAAGGTCAACGGCAGATTTGCGTTATTTGGAGAGCCTCGGTGTAATTGAACTGACCGAGAAAAAAACGGACGAATCGGCTTCTGCGCTTCGTGCGGTTGCGGCAACGCCGAAAGAACCCGTTTCCAAAAGCGAAACGCGCGGCGCCGCTGTCCCTACCAAGCAAAAAGCGGTGCGCGAACCGAATCCGGAAAGAAAAGTTGAACAAAAGGCACGTTCCCATGTAACACCGGACGGAATGCTTTCTTCTTTGACGCCGATTCAGCTTGCAGTCTTGCAAGCGATTCCCGATGACCGCGCGGTAACGGTGGATCATCTCGCCGCACTCGGATATCCCAACAAAGATTTGATTGCCACACTTACCATGTTGGAAATCTTGGGACTGATTCAAAAGCTTCCGGGTGCTTTATATACAAAATCTTGATTTTGAAAGGAATTGCAAATGGCAAATAATTTGGTTATTTTGGAGTCCCCCTCCAAAGCATTGACGGTTAAGGGGTACCTCGGAACCAACTACAAAGTAGTCGCTTCCATCGGACATGTTCGGGATTTACCAAAGAGCTCCTTGGGGGTGGATATTGAACATGATTTTGAAGCACATTATATCAATATTCGCGGAAAAGGCGATTTGATTAAAGAACTTCGCAAAGAGGCGAAGGCTGCAAATAAAGTTTTTCTGGCAACCGACCCGGACCGTGAGGGAGAGGCCATTGCATGGCATCTTGCCGCAACGCTGGGCATTCCCGTAGAAAAAACACAGCGTGTCTGCTTCAATGAGGTCACAAAAACCGCGGTCAAAGCCGCAATCAAGGCGCCGCGCCAAATTGATATGAATTTGGTGAACTCTCAACAAACGCGCCGCATTTTGGACCGTATTGTGGGATACAAGTTGAGTCCGTTGCTTTGGAAGAATGTAAAAAGCGGATTAAGCGCAGGACGCGTACAATCGGTGGCAACCCGCATTATCGTGGAGCGCGAGGAAAAGATTCGCGCCTTTGAGCCGGTGGAATATTGGTCCATTGATTCTACGCTGTACAGCAGTGACGATAAACCGTTTGTTGTACATTTTTGGGGAAATGCCGAAGGCAAGCTTCGCTTAAGCAGTGAGGCAGAGGCAAACGCGGTGGCAGATGCCGTAAACGGCAAGCTGTATGAGGTTACCTCGTTAAAGACGGCCACCAAGCACAAAATGCCTGCCGCACCGTTTACAACTTCCTCCTTACAGCAAGAGGCCTTTCGCAAGCTCGGATTCCAGTCTCAGCGTACCATGCGTGTGGCGCAAGAGCTTTACGAAGGTATAAATCTCGGCTCGGAGTTTGGCGGGGTACAGGGTTTAATTACCTATATGCGTACGGACTCGGTACGGATTTCCGCCAACGCACAGGATGCGGCGCGCGATTTCATCAAAGCCAAGTACGGGGAACAATACTGCCCCGAAACGCCCCGTGTGTTCAAATCCAAGGCCAGCGCACAGGACGCACATGAAGCCATTCGTCCTTCCAACGTAAAATTGGAGCCGCAACGCGTTCGCAAGCATCTGACGCTCGACCAATATAAGCTATATAAGTTGATTTGGGAATGCTTTATTGCCAGCCAAATGGAATCCGCCGTTTTGGATACCATCAGCATTGATTTTACCTGCGCAGGGTATATTTTCCGCACCAGCGGATATACGGTTGCTTTTCCGGGCTATATGGCGGTCTATGAGCAAAGTGAGGATGAGCAGGGCAAGCAGGCAGATGATCCTGCCGAAATTAAGAATATTCGGTTGCCGGCTCTCCGTCAGGGAGAAGCATTGCGCGCAGACGATGCCAATCTGACACAGCACTTTACCGAGCCGCCCGTACGCTATAACGATGCTTCTTTGATTCAAACATTGAAGGATTTGGATATCGGACGCCCCAGCACGTATGCCACCATTATTACGACCATTTTGGGACGCAATTACGTAAAGCGGGAAGGTAAGGCGTTTGTTCCGACTCCGTTGGGCGAAATTACCAACCGTTTGATGATAGAAAATTTTTCCTCCATTGTGGATTACGGCTTTACTGCCGAAATGGAGAACGAATTGGATGCAATCGAGGACGGTCAAGAGACCATGCTCCATGTTTTAAATCGTTTTTGGGACGATTTTTCCAAGCAGCTTGAAGCCGCCGAAAAAACAATCGGAGAAAAAACGATTGAAATTCCCTTGGAAGAAACCGATTTGCTCTGCGATAAATGCGGAAGCCGCATGGTGGTGCGCAACGGCCGCTTCGGTAAGTTTGCCGCATGTCCCAACTATCCCACCTGCCGCAACAC
>CAYYCU010000001.1:18705-35578 GCA_964470415.1 uncultured Ruminococcus sp. | reverse complement strand
AAAATCGTGACCAAATTCGGAAGAAACCATACCGTCTTTTACAGCTGTGAAAAATATCCGAATTGCGATTTTTCTTCTTGGGATATGCCGACAAAAGAAATTTGTCCCGCTTGCGGAAAAATGCTGTTCCGCAAAAAAGGCAAAAATCTTTTCGTTTGCCATGACGATGCGTGCGGTTATTCTCGCGAAATCAGTGAAACTGCCGACAATACGGCAAGCAATCAAGAATAAGGTTTTCAGATGAAAGTTATCAATATATACGGTGCCGGCCTTGCGGGCTGTGAGGCGGCATGGCAGGCGGCAAAGCGCGGTGTGGGTGTCAGGCTTTACGAAATGAAGCCGCAAAAGTACACCCCCGCGCATCATGCGCCTGAATTTGCCGAGCTGGTATGCTCCAATTCTTTGCGTTCGGACAGTACGGCAAACGCCGTCGGACTGCTCAAAGAGGAGATGCGCCGGTCGGGCTCTCTGATTATGGAGGCCGCGGATGCCACGCGTGTGCCGGCAGGCTCGGCGCTTGCGGTTGACCGCGTGCTGTTTTCAAAATATATTACGGAAAAAATCAATGCCTGTCCGGCTATTGAAGTCATTTCTGCCGAGATGGATTGTGTCAAGCCGGAAGAAATTACGGTCATTGCCACCGGTCCGCTTACATCGGACGCAATGGCAGATTATATTCAAAATACATTGGGCTGTACCGGACTGCATTTTTTTGATGCGGCGGCTCCCATTGTTGATTTTTCCTCCGTGAATATGGAAATTGCCTATTTTGCATCGCGCTATGATAAAGGCGATGCCGACTATATCAACTGTCCCATGGACGAGGCACAGTACAAGGCGTTTTATGAAGCCTTGATTTCCGCCGAAGAAGCGGCTTTGAAGGATTTTGATCAAAAAAGTCAGCAAACGCTCAAAGTATTTGAGGGGTGTATGCCGATTGAGGTTATGGCAAGGCGCGGCTATGATACCCTGCGTTTCGGCCCCTTAAAGCCTGTCGGGCTGATTGATCCGCGGGTTGGAAAAGAGGCCTATGCGGTGGTTCAGCTTCGCAAAGAAAATCGCGAGGGCAGTATGTTTAATTTGGTCGGTTTTCAGACACATTTGACGTTCCCCGAACAGCGCCGTGTGTTCCGTATGATTCCGGGACTGGAAAATGCGGAATTTTTGCGCTACGGAATTATGCACCGGAACACCTACCTCAATTCTCCCGATTTGCTCAATGCCGATTATTCCATGCGCAATCATGAAAATCTCTTTTTTGCTGGGCAAATGACCGGCGTTGAGGGATATGTGGAATCGGCTGGAAGCGGACTGATAGCAGGCGTCAATGCGGCGCGCCGCGCTTTGGGCAATACAACGGTTCTTTATCCGCAGGAAACCATGCTCGGTGCAATGGCCGCTTATGTCAGCCGAGGCGGAATGGGCACTTTTACGCCCATGAATGCCAATTTCGGTATTGTTCCGCCCTTGGGATACCGCGTCAAAGGCGGTAAGAGTGCAAAAAACGAGAAGTTGGCGGAGCGTGCGCTTGCGCTGATTGACAGCATGAATGGGGTATAACGCCTGTTCAAACAAATATATCAAGGAAGATGGAAAGCAGATGAAAATTATTGTTGACGTAATGGGAGGCGACAAAGCGCCATCGGAAACCGTAAAAGGGGCTTTTTTTGCTGCGCAAGAAACCAAGCATACGCTCGTTTTGGTTGGAGATAAGAACGAAATCGAACGAATCGCTGCCGAAAATCAATTTGATTTACAGTTGGTGGAAGTGGTACATACCGAGGATGTCATCACCATGGACGATGATCCTTTGAGTGTAACGCGCGCCAAAAAACATTCTTCTATGTCGGTCGGGCTGAAGATGCTGGCAGACGGAGAAGGCGATGCTTTTGTCAGTACAGGCAATACGGGAGCGCTTTTTACGGGCGCTACATTGATTGTTCGAAAAATAAAAGGGGTTCAGCGTGCCGGTATCGGAACCATGCTTCCTCTTCAAAATAAAGTTTTGCTCTTCGATTCCGGTGCCAATGTCACCGTGACCGAGGAAAATTTGGAGCAATTCGGCGTGATAGGCTCGGCGTATATGCACAAAATGTTTTCAATCGAAAAACCGCGCATCGGTCTTTTGAATAACGGAACCGAGACCTGTAAAGGAACGGCGTTGCAGCAAGCGGCGCATCGGTTGCTCGCGCAAAATCCGGACATTCATTTTGTCGGGAATATAGAGGGCAGTATGCTTCCGTTTGATACCTGCGATGTTGCGGTAACCGATGGATTTACGGGGAATATTGTACTCAAGAGCATTGAGGGGACCGGAAAGCTGATGCTGAAAAAACTAAAACATGTTTTTTTAAGTTCATGGATTAGCAAATTGAGCTATCTCGGCGTCAAAAAATCGCTTGGCGGTATGAGACGCGACTTGGATCCTTCGGAACATGGCGGTGCCCCGATTCTCGGAATCGCAAAGCCGGTTGTCAAAGCACACGGTTCCTCGGATGCCAAAGCCTTTAAAAACGCAATTCATCAAGCCGTTTCCTATGCAGAGTCCGGCATTATCGAAGATTTGAATGTGGCAATGGCGGCCTATGTTGCACGAAAAAAAAGCGCCAAAGAGGCGCGTTGCGAAACGGAAACGCTTGATTCATAATATGCAAAGCTTTTTTGCAGACAGATTGAAAACAAAAAGAAGGTTGGTACGACATGCCTTTATCACTTGAAACTTTACAGGAGCGGATCGGTTACCGTTTCCGCAATATTGAATATTTGCGGCAGGCTGTCACGCATTCGTCTTATGCAAACGAAACGGGCGCACACAATCATCACCTGCTATGTAATGAGCGATTGGAATTTTTGGGAGATTCGGTACTTTCTTTGATTACCAGCGATTTTTTGTACCGCCGTTTTCCAAATCTTCCGGAGGGAGACCTTACCCGTATGCGTGCGGCAACCGTGTGTGAGGAAGCGCTTGCTTCTTATGCAACCGAAATCGGGCTGGGTGAGTTTTTGCTTCTCGGTAAGGGGGAGCGTAACAGCGGCGGAGCCGAAAAACCGGCTGTCATTGCCGATGCTTTTGAGGCAACTTTGGCGGCAATTTATATGGATGCGGGCGAAGCGGACGGCATTCAACGCGTTTCGGAATTTTTGTTGCCTTTTATCAGCCGTGCGGTAGAGGCATTGCCGAACCGCGGCGGATACCATGCGGACTATAAATCGCGCTTGCAGGAATTTGTGCAAAAGGATAACGGACGGTTGGAGTATCAGCTTGTCAGCGAAAGCGGTCCGGATCACGACAAGACCTTCGAAGTGGCGGTTTATTTGGATTCCAACCGCATCGGATACGGAAAAGGGCATTCCAAAAAGCATGCCGAGCAAGCGGCGGCAAGAGACGCTTTGTGTTTGTTTGGCATTGAGGTTTGATATGCCGCATCGCAACATTCCCATTTTTATTCCGCATCTGGGCTGTCCCAATCAGTGCGTGTTTTGCAATCAGCGTTCGATTTCCGGCTGTCAAACGTTTCATGAAGAGCGCGTAGCCGAGCAGATAGAATCGGCTCTTCAAACAATTCCTTCCGCCGAGGAAACGCAAATTGCTTTTTTTGGCGGCTCTTTTACGGGAATTGACCGTGATCTCATGATTCGGTTGTTGGAGACCGCCGAGCATTATGTTCGGTGCGGCGCGGTCAGCGGCATTCGTCTTTCCACCAGACCGGACTATATTACGCCGGAAATTTTGGAGATTCTTTCGAGATATTCGGTGCAGGTAATCGAACTCGGATTGCAGAGTATGGATGACAGCGTGCTTTTGGCGTCCCGCCGAGGACACACCGCCGCGCAGGCGGCCGATGCATGCCGTGCCGTGGTGCAGGCAGGCTTTTCCTTGGTTGGGCAGATGATGATAGGGCTTCCAAACGGAAATTTGCAAAACGAAATTCAAACCGCAAAAGAAATTTGTGCTTTGGGCGTCTCGGCTGTGCGGATTTATCCCACGGTGGTGTTTTACGGAACTCCGTTGTGCGATATGATGCAAAACGGTGTTTATACGCCGCTGACGCTTCTGGAAGCGGTGACGCGTTCCGCGGCGGTTTTGGGCGTGTTTGAAGAACGGGGCATTCCCTGTATCCGCCTCGGTCTTTGTGCTTCGGAGGAGCTGACTTCTCCGCAAGCGGTAATGGGCGGGCCGAATCATCCCGCGCTGGGAGAGCTGGTGCGCAGTGAATCGGCTTATCAAAAAACACTGTCCGCATTGCAACGGGAAAACCTTTGCGGCAAAGAGGTTGTTTTGTATGTGCCGTTTCGCGAGGTTTCGCTTGTTGCGGGACAGCACCGTAAAAATTTGGAGCGTTTGGAACGGGAAACAAACACATATGTCAAAAAAATAATTGGTGTCAAGATTCAAACAATTCTGCCAAAGCTTTGGCAGGCACCTCTCAATAAACAATAGGAGGAACACCGACGGTGTATTTAAAATCACTGGAAATGCAGGGCTTTAAGTCCTTCCCCGATAAAACAAAATTGGTTTTTGAAAATGAAGTTGAAGTTCAACTTGCCGACCGCGCCGGGAGCGGAATGTCGCAGGGAGTTACGGTTATTGTAGGTCCCAACGGCTCCGGCAAATCCAATATTGCCGATGCAATGCGTTGGGTACTTGGAGAAATTTCTTCCAAAAGCCTGCGCGGATCCAAAATGGAAGATGTCATCTTTGGCGGTGCCGACAGCCGCCGTCCAATGGGATATGCGGAAGTTTCGGTTACGTTTGACAACCGAGGCGAGTTTGCAAAATTGGAATGCCCCTATGACGAGGTAACCGTTACCAGACGTTATTACCGTGCGGGTGACAGCGAATACTTTATCAACCGTAAAGGCGTGCGCCTCAAGGATATTTATGAGCTGTTTATGAATACGGGTATCGGACGTGATGGATATTCTATCATCGGGCAGGGACGGATTGCCGAAATGGTTTCCCGCAAAAGCGAGGAACGCCGCAGTACATTTGAGGACGCATCCGGAATCGCCAAATACCGCTACAAGAAAAATGAAGCAGAGCGAAAGCTGAAAGACACCGAGGACAACATGGCGCGTGTCAACGATATTTTCTTGGAGGTTTCGGCGCAGGTCGGACCGCTTCAAAAGGAAGCCGAAAAAGCAAAGCGCGCCATTGATCTCATGGAAAGCAAAAAGCGCGCGGATGTCAGCCTTTGGCTTTATGATACCGAAAAACTGCGCGGAGAGCTGACGGTAGCGGAAGAAGCGATGCAACATGCATCTTTTGATCTTGCCGAGGCGGAGGAGGGAATTTCCGCTCTTGAAACGCAAAACCAAAAGCTTTTTGAAATTTCGCAAGGAAGCAAAAAAGAATCCGAAGAGTTGTTGACGCAAATTCAGGAGCAGACGGCTTGTTGCCACCGACTGGAAAGCGAATACCGTGTAGCGGAAAATACCATTTCGCATGCCGAGGATTTAATTGCCGCTACGCAGGGAACGGTTGGCACAACCGAGCAATCCATGCAAAACGAGCTTGCTTCCGCCAACCAACAATCCCAAAAAATTGCCGCATTGCAACAGGAAAAAGACGCTTTGACGGCAGAACAGGAAAAATTGACGGCAGAGCAACAGGCGTTGTCTTTGCGCGAGGAACAGTTGGAGTCGGCTGTTGTGCGGGCATTGGAAGATGTGCGTGCCTTGGAAGCCGAGGCGGTTGACGTAAAAGTGCGTGTTTCTGTTTTGGAAAATGCAAAAAACAGCGATACCGATAAAAACAGCTCGGCGCTGACGGAGCTTGAAGAATACCGCCGTATTTCCGAGGATTTGGACGCACAGTGCAAGGCAAAGGAACGCACGGTTGCGGGATATGATGCCGAAATTGCCGAAATTGTCGAGGAGATTGCCTCCGTTGAAGCAAGAATCGAAGCGGCAACGGCTGCATGTAAGACGGCAGGCGAACAACTGAACGGCGAAACTTTCCGCCGAGATTCCGTAGCTCAGCGAATCGGCACATTCCGTTCCATGGAAGAACATTTTGAAGGTTATTCCGGTGCCGTACGCTTTGTAATGAAGCAATACGGAGAGGGAAAAATCACCGATGCGCACGGGGCGCCTTGCGGAACCGTTTACGGTCCGCTTTCCAAAATTATTTCTGTGGAGGATCGGTATATTACGGCAATCGAAATTGCTTTGGGTGCCAATCTTCAAAATATCGTGGTGGAAAACGAATCGACTGCAAAGGCCGCAATGTATGCGCTGAAAAAGGGTGAAGCCGGACGCGCAACCTTCTTTCCGTTAACCTCTATGCGTCCATCCGCTCCTTCCAAAGAGATGACCGAAGCGTTCGGCTTTGCGGGTTATATCGGCGTTGCCGACTCTTTGGTGACGTTTGATGCAAAATTTTCCAACGTGATCTCCTCTTTGCTCGGCAAAACATTGGTTTTTGATACCATTGATCATGCTACCGTGATGGCAAAGGCTTTGGGATACCGTGTACGCGCGGTTACCCTGGACGGACAGCAAATCAATGTCGGCGGTTCCTTTACGGGCGGTTCTGTCCGTACGGGAAGCGGCATTCTGTCGCGCGCCGGTGAGATGAAACGCTTGGAAGCCGAATATCAAGAACGGTGCCGAAATGTGGAAAAGCTGCAAAGCAGCCTGGCAGACGAACAGGCGTCTTTACAAAAGCTGGAGGACGAAAAATATGCGGCGGAAGAACGCCGCGAATTGATTGCGGTTTTGCGCAATACCGAGAACGGACAGTTGGATCAAACCCGTGCCAAGCGCGAAGCAAACGATACCTTGCTGGAAAAGCTGAAAGTCGATATGCGCCGGTACGAGGACGCCAAGGCAAAGTATGAAGAAGACCTTGAAACGCTGTCCTCTGAAGAAGAACGGTTGCTTGAAAGAATTCGTGAATTAACCGCTTTCCGTTCCGAAAAGAATGCCGAAAAAGGCGATGTCATTTTGCGCCGCGATGAAGTCGGAAGAATGCTGACCGAGCTTTATATCCGTATCAGTGAGACGCAAAAGGATATCGAGACCGCAAGCACTTTGAAAAATACGGCAGATGAGCGCGTGGAACAGTTGCGGGGTGAATTGACGGTACTTTCCGGACGCATCAATACGCAGACCGAAAAAATTCGGTTTACGCGGGAAGCAATGAAAGACAATCGCATTGCGTACACCGATGCCTCCGCACAGCTTGAGGTATTGAATGCCAAGCGCAGTGCCGTGGAAAAAGATAACTTCGAGTTTGAGCGCAAATTGAACGAATTGAATGCCAAACTTCACGACCGTATGAACCAAAAAGAGTTGATTTTCCGCGAATATACAAAATGCGAATCCAAATTGGCGGCATTGCGCGATACGCAGGATAAATTGGCAACCAAGCTTTACGATGATTATGAGTTGACGCGTACCGATGCGTTGGCGTTGGGATACCCGCCCGTTACCAAAGAGAACCGTTCGGAAATGCTTTCTTTACAAACCGATTGCAAAAACAAGCTTCGTGTTATCGGACATGTGGATTTGGACGCTGTCGAAAAATATGAAGAAGTCAAAACCCGCTATGATTACATGAATGCGCAAATTACCGATTTGGAAAAAGCAAGAAAAGAGTTGAACGGTATTATTGACCGGCTTGAGGTTGAAATGAAGGCTTCGTTTGTCGATTCCTTTAACAAAATCAACGAGAATTTCGGCAAGGTATTTGCGGAGTTGTTTGGTGGCGGTTCGGCTGAACTGTCTTTAACCGATCCGGAAAATGTGTTGGAAAGCGGTATCGAGATTAAAGCGGCGCCTCCCGGAAAAATTATTAAAAGTTTGATGCAGCTTTCGGGCGGAGAACAGGCTTTTGTGGGCGTTGCGCTGTTCTTTGCGATTTTGCAGGTCAATCCCACCCCGTTCTGCATTCTCGATGAGATTGAGGCCGCATTGGATGAAGTGAATGTGGAGCGTTTGGCACAGTACATAAAACGGTATTCTCACGGTACGCAGTTTATTATGATTTCTCACCGCCGCGGAACCATGGCGGCGGCAGATCGTCTTTACGGTGTAACCATGCCGGAACACGGTATTTCCAAAGTGTTGATGTTGGATGTGAATGATATTTCAAAGAAGGAGGGTGAAGACTGGAATGGGATTTTTGGATAAGCTGTTTGGCAAGAAAAAACGCGAAAAAGAAGCGCAGAAAGCCGAAAAACAGCATGCTTTGACCGAAGAAGCTGCGCCGGAAGCGGAAAAAGAAGCGGCTGAAGTCAAAAAGCAAGAAGCGGAAAAAGAAAAATCCGAAGAAGCGGCGCGTGTCGCGGCGGAAGAAAGGGCACGCCGTGAAGCGGAAGAACAATTGAAGCGGGAAACCGCGGAAAAAGCTTTGCGTGAAGCAGAGGAAAACCGCAAAGCCGTAGAGCAAGCCCGCCGCGAAGCCGAAGAGAAGGCAAAACGTGTTGCGGAGGAAGAGGCGGCTCGCCGCGAAGCCGAAGAAAAAGCAAAAAAGATTGCCGAAGAGAAAGCACGTCTTGCCGCAGAAGAGCAAGCCCGCCGTGAGGCGGAAGAAAAAGCGCGTCTTGCCGCAGAAGAGCAAGCTCGCCGTGAGGCGGAAGAAAAAGCGCGTCTTGCCGCAGAAGAGCAAGCCCGCCGTGAAGCGGAAGAGCAAGCGCGTTGTGAGGTTGCGCAACAAGAACCGGCAGCGGCACCTGCCGAAGAAACCGCCAAAACAGAGAAAAAGTCGTTTTGGAAGCGCGTACGCGAGGGCTTGGCAAAAACAAAAAATGCTTTGTTCGGTCCAATAGATGAGTTGCTCAAAAACTTTGTTAAGGTGGACGAGGATCTTTTAGAAGAGCTGGAGGAAATTTTGATTTGTGCCGACATCGGCATCAATGCCTCCGAGCAAATCATTGATGCGTTGCGGCAACAAATCAAGGACGGCAAGTTAAAAGAAAAAGAACAGGTAACCGAAGCTTTGCGCCATATTTTGGAAAATATGATTGGCGAAGGAGAACCGCTGAATCTTTCCACCTCTCCCAGTGTCATTTTGGTAATTGGCGTTAACGGAGTCGGCAAAACCACCTCTATCGGTAAAATTTCCAATCAATTGCGCAAGCAGGGCAAAAAGGTCATTGTCGCGGCGGCGGATACATTCCGTGCGGCGGCTATCGATCAGCTTGCCGTTTGGTGTGACCGTGCAAAGGTGGAGTTGATTCGTCAAAACGAAGGGAGCGATCCTGCCGCGGTTGTGTTTGACGCGTGCCATGCGGCAAAAAATAAAAACGCGGATGTTTTGATTATTGATACCGCCGGACGCTTGCATAACAAAACCAATTTGATGAATGAGCTTGCCAAAATTAACCGTGTGATTGATAGGGAACTGCCCGGAGCGGCAAGAGAAAATTTGTTGGTATTGGACGCAACTACGGGACAAAATGCAATTTCGCAGGCAAAGGAATTTAAAAATGCCGCGGCACTGACCGGCTTGATTCTCAACAAAATGGACGGAACAGCCAAGGGCGGAATTGTAATTTCCATTCGCCAAGAACTGAATATTCCCGTCAAATTTATCGGCGTTGGGGAAAAGCTGGAGGATATGCAGGAGTTTGATCAAATTGAATTTGTAAACGCACTGTTTGAATGAGAACATGATGAAAATTGTTTTAGCATCTCGAAATCCGAAAAAGATTGCGGAATTAAAAACCCTGCTTTCCGTATCGTTTGAAAATCTTGAAATCTTGTCATTGGACGATGTCGGCATTTTCGATGAAATTGAGGAAAATGGCACCACCTTTGAGGAAAATGCCCTCATCAAGGCTCGTACGGCCGCAAGTACCGGATATATCGGTGTCGGAGATGATTCCGGACTTACGGTGGACGCGTTGGGCGGCGAGCCGGGAATTTATTCGGCACGCTACGCTTTGCGCTGTCACTATGCGGGCGACCATGATGACGAAGGAAACAATCAAGCATTGCTCAAAAATTTGGAATCCGTACCGGATTCTCAACGCGGCGGCGCATTTGTGTGCGCCATAGGCTGTGTCTTTCCCGATGGACGGGAGTTTACCGTGCGCGGTGAAGCGCGCGGCAGAATTTTGCGTGCATATCACGGTGCCGGGGGCTTTGGGTACGATCCGCTCTTCTTTTATGAACCGCTGAAAAAAACCTTTGCCGAGCTTTCTCCGCAGGAAAAAAATCTTGTTTCCCACCGCGGTCTTGCAATGGCAGAATTTTCTAAAAAACTAAAGGATATTATGGAAGAAAAATGAAATTTTCCGATTATTTTCATGCAAGAGGTGTTCGCTCCTCTTCGCTTTTTTACGGCTCCGTCATTGGTATCTTGATAAGTATTTTTTCAAGTTGGCAGTACGGCTTGCTGGCAGGCGCCGTATCGGCACTGATTCTATCTTTTCTTTTGCCGTTTTTGCTTTATCGGCAGGATTTACCGTATGCCCGCATCAAAAAAAACATGGGCGTTTCGTTTTTAATTGATGAGCGCGTATATTTTACGGTACAGGGCGGTATGGTTGGCGGATTTTTTTTGCTGACGCAAAGCAGCATGGTTTTTCTCTCCTTGGAAAAAGGAGAACATCGGTTGGAACTTACCCGAAAGGATGTAAAATCCGTTATTTTGGGAGATAATATGACCATCAGCATTTTTTTAAACGATAAGCAATTTGTCCGTATCATCTCGCGCAACTGTGAGGGAATATGCGATATTTTGCAACAAAACGGCTGGACGGTATCAAATTAAAAGAAAGGATGTTTTTGTAAAACAAAAACAAGGTTCACTTATGCTCACATCCAAACAGCGCGCGGTTTTGCGCGGTATGGCAAATGAGCTTCCCGCGATTATGCAAATCGGAAAAGGCGGAATGACGGAAAACGTTATCAAAACACTTTCCGATGCATTGGAGGCCAGAGAACTCATTAAATTACATGTTTTGGAAAACAGCGGCGAAACGCCGAAAGCAACGCTCCAAGCACTGGCGGAAGCGCTGGGCGCGGAACCCGTTGCGGTAACGGGAAAAAAGATTGTTCTTTACCGTGCTTCTCAAAAAAAGCCGGTTATTGAATTGCCAACGGCATGACGCGCATCGGAATATACGGAGGAACTTTTTCTCCGCCGCATAACGGCCATGTTCGGGCGGCAAAAGCTTTTATGGAACAAATGTGGCTAGACTTTTTATATATCATTCCCGCCGCAATTCCGCCGCATAAGGAAATGGAACAGCCTGTTTCCGCAATGCACAGGTTAAAAATGTGTGAGCTTGCTTTTTCGGGTATTGAGGGCATTTATGTAAGCGATATGGAAATTGTACGCGGCGGAAAAAGCTATACGGTGGATACTTTGCGTGCATTGCACGGCGAGGACAAGCGGTTGTTTTTGCTTTGCGGGACCGATATGCTGTTGACGCTTGACGAATGGCGTGCTGCCGATGAAATTTTTCGGCTTTGCTATCCCGTGTATATTCGCCGGGATACGGACGCCGCATTGGACGGTCTCATCATTCAAAAAATTGCGGAATACAACCAAAAATACGGAAAAATGGTACGTCGCATTGTGACCGAACCGTTGGAGATTTCCTCCAGCCGAATACGCCAATTGGCGGCGAGGGGCGAGGATTTTTCACAATTGGTTCCTCCTACGGTGAAAAAATACATGGATAGCAATCATTTGTATGTTTGAAGGAAGAGGGGACGGTGTATAATGAAAGAGATTACCGAACAAATGTTGAACGATTTGCGAAAAGAAGTGATGGCGCACATGTCTCCCAAACGGTTTTACCATACGGTTTGCGTGGAAGAAATGACAGTCAGACTTTGTCAGTTGTTTTGCCCCGAATATACCAAGCTTATGCGCGCAGCGGCATTGTTGCACGACATTACAAAGGAATTGCACACGGACGAGCAAGAGGCGCTTTGCGGCGCTTACGGTCTGCCCGTAACCGATGCCGATCGCTTGGCGCCAAAAACCTTCCATGCACGCACGGCGGCTGCAAAAATTGAAGTGGATTTTCCGCAATTTGCCGATTCGATTGTAACGGACGCGGTACGTTGGCACACAACGGGACATGCGGAAATGACGCTCACGGAAAAGTTGCTTTACCTTGCCGACTATATTGATTTATCGCGGACTTTTCCCGACTGCGTTCTGTTACGCCGCTATTTTTGGGGGGCGGAACCGGAAAAAATGGAGCCGTTGCAAAGGCAGGCGCTTTTGCGCGATACCCTAATTCTTTCTTATGATTGGACCATTCGCAATTTGCTGGAAGAGGGACTTCCCATAGCGGAAGACACGGTTTTGGCACGGAACCGATTGCTTTTGGAACGCGCGCAAAATCAATGATGTTGAAAACGGTATCTTACTTACATATCAAAAAAGGAGTGAGATGCCGAAATGAAACGCTTATATGCAGGAGTGCTTTCCGCATTTTTGTTGGTATCGTTGCTGATTGCTTTGACAGGACACCGGACTTCCGGCCGTGCCGATGAGGTGCTTTCCTCGGAGCCGATTGCCGAGGCATGCCTTGACGGTACCGACCGTGTTACCCGCTTTTTGGTGTTGGGAACCGACCGTGCGGCAAGACTTACCGACAGTATTTTTGTGGTTGCCCTGAATGAAACACAAAAAAATCTACGCATTTTACAAATTCCGCGTGATACCTATGCGGCCTATACCGAACGGACGTACAAAAAGCTGAACGGTGCCTGCAATGCGTTGGGCGAAACGGAAATCAAACAATGGATGTCCGCCGCGTTGGGCGTTCCGATTGATTATTTTGTCATTTTGGATCTTTCCTGCTTCCGTTCGGTTGTCGATGCAATCGGAGGCGTGGATTTGGATATTCCGCAGGAGATGTATTATTCCGATCCGGCGCAAAAATTGGAAATCAATTTGCCATCGGGAATGACACATTTGGACGGCAAAACGGCAGAGGAATTTGTTCGCTTTCGTTCCGGATATGTCAATGCCGATTTGGGTAGATTGGATGCACAAAAGCTGTTTTTACAGGCTTTTGCAAAAAAATGCAACGCGTTATCGGCTGCGCAAATGTTGCATGTAACCGCTTGTGCTTTGACAAAATTGCAGACCGATATCGGACTTCCGGAGGCCATTCGCACGGCTTCCGTTTTGCGGGAATGCAATACGGAACAGCTCCCCATGGCAACGCTGGCAGGTCAGGCGGTGCAGGGCGAGAGCGGCGCGTGGTATTATGCCGTCAATCGCGAGGGTGCCATACGGATGGTTAACGAATATCTCATGCCGGCACAGCCATGGAATCCGGAGTCGTTTGATTCAAAATGCGTCTTTGACCGCATGGAAAATAAAAAATTTCATAAAATTTATGTTGCCCCCGAAAAAGACCTGCCGGTTGTGTAATCAAAGGAGGCAAGAAAGGTTAAAATCTCATGGAAGAACTTGTAAAACAACAGCTTCCCACGTTGGAAAACGCAACGCCGGAAGAACTTGCCCATGCCGTATTTGATGTTTTGGATGCAAAAAAAGCGCAAAATATCAAGGTGCTTCGGGTGCAGGACCAAACGGTTATTACCGATTATTTTGTAATCTGTTCCGGGAATTCCGGAACGCAGGTCAAGGCGCTGGGCGGAGAAGTGGAATATAAACTCGGCTTGCGCGGTGTAAATCCCGTTCATTTTGAGGGGCGCGATAACAACGGTTGGATTGTTCTCGATTACAGCTCGGTTATTGTGCATATCTTCAACCGCGAGAACCGTGATTTTTATAAATTGGAAAAATTGTACGGCGATGCACAGGAGATTCATTTTCTCGGTATCGACGACAAGATAGGAGAATAACGATGAAATACGATTTTAAGCAAATTGAACCCAAATGGCAAAAAAAGTGGGAGGACGCCAAGGCTTTTGCGGCAGTGGATTTTTCCGACAAGCCCAAATATTACACATTGGTGGAGTTCCCGTATCCGAGCGGAGCGGGCATGCATGTCGGACATATCAAAGCCTATTCCGGCTTGGAGGTGGTTTCCCGCAAGAGAAGAATGCAGGGGTACAATGTCTTGTTCCCGATTGGCTTTGACGCTTACGGCTTGCCGACCGAAAATTATGCGATTAAAACCGGACTTCATCCCAGAGTGGTAACCGACCGAAATATTGAAAAGTTTACATCTCAGTTAAAGCGTGTGGGATTTTCCTTCGATTGGGATCGCGTGATTGATACCACCGAAGAAGGATATTACCGCTGGACACAGTGGATTTTCCTGAAAATGTTTGAAAAAGGTTTGGTATTCCGTGATACCGCTTTGGTCAATTACTGCCCCAGCTGTAAGGTGGTTCTTTCCAATGAGGATTCTCAAGGCGGAAAATGCGATATTTGTCACAGCGACATTGTACAAAAATCAAAGGCTGTTTGGTATTTGCGCATTACAGAATATGCGGACAAGCTGTTGCAGGGGCTGGAGGATGTTGATTATTTGCCCAACGTAAAGCAACAGCAGGTCAACTGGATTGGCAAATCCACAGGTGCATTTGTTAATTTTTCCGTTAAAGAAATCAACGAAACGCTTCGCATTTACACAACGCGTCCCGATACGCTGTTCGGTGTAACCTTTATGGTAATTGCGCCCGAACATCCCATTATTGAGGCAAACCGCGACCGCATTCGGAATATTGATGCATTGGATGCTTATAAGGAAGAGTGTGCCAAAAAAACGGAATTTGAGCGCACGCAACTCGTTAAGGAAAAAACCGGCGTTTGTATCAACGGTTTAACCGCCGTCAATCCCGTCAGCGGCAAGGAAATTCCCATTTACATTTCCGATTATGTTATGATGGGGTACGGTACGGGCGCCATTATGGCAGTCCCCGCACATGACGAGCGCGACTGGGCATTTGCAAAGAAATTCGGAATTGATGTCATTGATGTCATTAAAGGCGGCAATATCCAAGAAGGCGCTTATACCGGAGACGGAGAAATGATTCATTCCGATTTCCTCAACGGATATACCAATAAAAAAGACTCCATTGCGCGGATGCTGGAATATTTGGAAGAGCACGGCATCGGCGAGCGCGGTGTACAGTACAAGATGAAGGATTGGGCATTTAACCGTCAAAGATATTGGGGAGAGCCGATTCCGATTGTGCACTGTCCGCATTGCGGCATTGTTCCCGTACCGTATGAGGAACTGCCTCTTAAACTGCCGGATGTCAAAAATTTTGAACCCGGTGAGGGCGGAGAAAGTCCGCTTGCCAAAATTGATTCCTTTGTGAACTGCAAGTGTCCCAAGTGCGGGCAGGCCGCCAAGAGAGAAACCGATACCATGCCGCAGTGGGCAGGTTCTTCCTGGTATTTTATGCGCTATATTGATCCGCATAACGATCAAGCATTTGCCGATTCCGAAAAACTGAAGTACTGGATGCCGGTTGACTGGTATAACGGCGGAATGGAGCATGTTACACGGCATATGATTTATTCTCGCTTCTGGCACAAATTCCTTTACGATTTAGGTGTGGTTCCGTGTGCCGAGCCCTACGCAAAACGAACGGCACAG
Organism: uncultured Ruminococcus sp.; assembly: GCA_964470415.1. Lineage (GTDB taxonomy): Bacteria > Bacillota > Clostridia > Oscillospirales > CAG-272 > UMGS1865. The sequence goes on along the minus strand of CAYYCU010000001.1, from coordinate 20,078 downwards.
GGGTTAATTCTCGGCCCCGATGGGGATAAAATGTCAAAATCCAAAGGCAATGTTGTAGATCCCAACGATGTGGTGGATATTTACGGCGCCGATGTATTGCGTACGTATGTCTTGTTTATGGGCGACTACGGCAGTGCCGCACCGTGGAATGAAAGCTCCATGAAGGGATGCAAGAGATTTTTGGAGCGGGTTGCGGACTTGGTGGACATGGTAAAGGGAGACGGCGTTACGCCAAAACTGGAAACCGCATTCCACAAAACCGTGAAAAAGGTTTCGCTTGATATTGAAGATTTGAAATTCAATACCGCAATTGCTTCCATGATGACGCTTTTGAATGATATTTCTGCCGTGGGAAGCATCACGCGTGATGAATTGATGACGCTGGTTCGGTTGCTTTGCCCGTTTGCACCGCATCTTTCGGAAGAAATTTGGGAAACGCTGGGCGGCGAAGGACTTTGTTCGCTGGCATCTTGGCCGGTTTGGGATGAAAGCAAAACGGTAGACAGCACCGTGGAAATCGCCGTGCAGATTAACGGTAAGGTTCGCGCTACCGTGTCGCTTCCGTTTAACTGCCCCAAGGAGGAAGCCGTTGCGGCGGCAAAGGCAGATCCCAAAATTGCGGCTGTCATTGCGGGAAAGACGGTTGTAAAAGAAGTTTGCATTCCCAACAAAATTATCAATATTGTGGTAAAATAATAAAAACGGTGAAACTTATGGGGAGAAAGCGTCTTTTCTCCCCATCTGTGATAGCTTTTCAAAAAACTTTTTCAAAAAATCGGATACGAAAGGAGGCGGCCGATGAAGCAATCCGAAGAAAAACTGATTCAGCAGGCACAAACGGGAAATGAACATGCGTTTGCGTATTTGGTTCGGCTTTATGAGGTGCGCGTCTTTTCGTATGTATATTCTTTTTTACAAAATACGCAAGATACCGAGGAGGCGGTGCAAGATACCTTTGTCAAGGCTTGGCAGGGCTTGCCTCGCTTTCGCGGAGAGTCGTCTTTTGCTACTTGGCTTTTGCGCATTGCACGCAATACGGCGTTGGATGCTTTGCGGCAACGCCGTGAATCCTGTTTATCCTTATATGCGGAGAACGGGGACGGAACATACGAGCCGTTTTCATTGGCAGATGAAACGCCGGCGCACAACCCGCCCGCCGCTTTGGAGCAACAGGAAAGACTGGAAACGGTTCGCCGCGCAATGGGGCTGTTGTCCGCGGAACATCGGGAAATCTTGATTTTGCGGGAAATGGAAGGCTATGATTATGCCGCCATTGCCGAGCTGTTGCACCTTGAGGTCGGAACCGTAAAAAGCCGACTGTTTCGTGCACGGGAGGCATTAAAAAATATTTTGCAGTCATGGAACTTTTCACT
>CAYYCU010000001.1:15840-18605 GCA_964470415.1 uncultured Ruminococcus sp. | reverse complement strand
TGTTTCGTGCACGGGAGGCATTAAAAAATATTTTGCAGTCATGGAACTTTTCACTGTAAATTACGTCTATATTGATAAGACAAAGAAAGGAGGATTACGATGCGGGGCTGTTCTGAAGAAATGAAAGAGAAAATCAGTGCCTACTTGGATAAAGAATGCACTGCCGAGGAGACCGCTTTGGTGGAGTCGCATTTGGCACAGTGCAAAGATTGTGCCGCCTTTTATCGGCAAATTTCGGAGCTTGCGTTGCTGACAGGGGAGCTTCCTGTACCGATTCCCAAGTCTTTGCACCGCAATATTATGTCATCGGTAAAAAGACAAAATACAAAGCGGGAATCTTTCAAAAAATATGTTGCTGTTTTTGCCGCTTCTGTTTTGGTTTGCATCGTGCTCGGATCCTTCTTTTACACGGATTTTTGGAAAGCGAAAATGCCAAACACGTTGCGCTCTGCCGATGCCGCTTCAAGCGAATCCGCGGATGCCTCGCAAGCCTTTGTTTTGTACGCCGTAGCGGACGGAAAATTTGAAATAGGGCCGTCTGTTTCAACCGTTGATGTCTCGCAAACAGAGGACGCCGTGTTGACTTTGGACGGTGAAGCAGCGGTCTACCGTTTCCAAGGCGCCGAGCAAAACGGTACGGCTCTGTACGACCAAAACGGGGCACTTTGGCGATTGGAATTTCCGACTGTTCATTTTAACGTTGCATACGGCACCGATGGAAAGCGGTATTTGGAGGCGGAGTGAACCATGCATTATCAAATTGCAATCTATTCCTCCGATGTCGTTTTTGCACGGATGTTGGAGCTGGAATTTTTGATGTTCGGCAAACGCGTACTTTGCAGAGAACAGCCTGCCGCGGGGGATTATGCGGATACGGTGCTGTTGGACCTTGATAATGTTGCACCGCCGGAGGCGCAAGGTTACCGCAAGATGATTGGTTTTACAAAAAATTCATCGCTTCTTTCCGATGACGTACGCCGTCAATGCTCCATGATTTTACATCGCCCGTTTGAAATGCGCCTGTTAAGACGCGAGCTGTTGCAGGAGGATTTCAATTCGGAGGCGGAACCGGATTTTTCGCAAAAGGACGCTTTGCAAGCCTTGCAATTGGATAACGAACACGCTGTTTTATATGCTTCCGCGCAACCGATTCTGCTGACGCATAAGGAACTTTTGGTCATGCAATTGTTGTTAAATCACCGTGGGAAAGTTGTTTCGCGTGCGCAAATTTCACATGTCATTGGTGAGTCGTCCGCAAACAAAGCGGATGTCTATATTTGCTATTTGCGCCGTAAATTGGAATCGGCTTTGGCGTGTAAAGTGATATATACCGCACGTCAAAAAGGGTATTACATCAAATAAAAAGTGCATGTCAAAAAGCTCCGCACCTGAAAAAATGCACAGGTGCGGAGCTTTTTGACATGTAACAATACCGTCTGTATCGGGCATTAAGCAATAATTCCGCCGCCGATTACCAAATTTCCATCGTAAAGCACAACGGATTGACCTTTGGAAATGGCGCGTTGCGGTTCATCAAAGTGAAGCAACAGCGTATCTTCATCGGTTTGCGTAACGGTTGCGGTTGCGGGTTTTGCCTTGTAGCGTACTTTTGCCTGTACGCGGAGCGGGACATCTATCCGATCTGTGGCAATGAGATTGACAGAATGTGCAACCAGTTGCGAACAAAACAAATCCTCGTTACTTCCAAGCGTTACCGTATTGGTGGAGGCGTCCTTTTGGCAGACGTAGGTCGGTTTTCCAAACGCCAGTCCCAAGCCCTTGCGCTGTCCTATGGTATAGCGAATATGCCCTTGGTGTCTGCCGAGAATCCGGCCGTTCAAATCCACAAAATTGCCTTCCGGAATGCGTTCCTTTGTATAGCTTTCAATAAAGGAGATATAATCTCCGTTTGGAATAAAGCAAATGTCTTGGCTATCTTTTTGCGAGGCATTTAAAAATCCGTTTTCGGCTGCCAATGCACGAATGTCGCTTTTGCGGAGATTGCCGAGCGGAAACAGGGTATGTGAGAGTTGCTCTTGCGAAAGTGCCCACAGCACATAGGTTTGGTCTTTGCTGTCGTCCTCTGCCGCCGACAGAAGATAGCGGCCGTTGGTATCAACGGTAATGCGGGCATAGTGTCCGGTTGCAATTTTTTCGCAACCGTATTGCTTTGCCGCCTCATAAAGCTTTCCGAACTTCATTGTGCGGTTACACGCCACACATGGATTTGGGGTGCCTCCTTCCATATAAGTGCGGACAAAATAATCCATTACGCAGTGACGAAACGCGTCACGGTAGTCGCAAAGTATAAAGGGAATGCCCAGTTGCTTTGCAATGATTGCTCCGTCATGTATTTCTTCCGTATTTTCAGGGGTTCCGTCCTCCCGCGAAAAGAGCTTCATGGTTACCCCAATGCAGTCATATCCGCCGTTTTTGAGCAGGAGCGCGGCAACACTGCTGTCCACACCGCCGCTCATGGCAATCAAAACTTTTTCTTGTTTCATTCTTTTGCTTTCCTTTCCGGTGGCATCAGGCTTCGTACCACGAAAATTGCGTTAGCTCGCCGGCCGTTTTTAATCCTTCAAAATTTCCTTGGCGCAAAATTTCATAAACGGCAATTGCCACGGTGTTGGAAAGATTGAGCGACCGCAATCCGTTCCGCATGGGAAGTCTGACGCAAGATTCCGGATTTTGATAAAGAAGACTTTCGGGCAACCCTTTGGTTTCTTTTCCGAACATGATAAAAACCGGATCCGGATAAGAAA
>CAYYCU010000001.1:13084-15740 GCA_964470415.1 uncultured Ruminococcus sp. | reverse complement strand
GGCAACCCTTTGGTTTCTTTTCCGAACATGATAAAAACCGGATCCGGATAAGAAATTTCGGTGTAAATATGCTTTGCTTTGGTGGTAAAATAATATATCTTTGCTTGCGGATGCTTGGCAAAAAAATCATCCAATCCATCGTAATAAGTAATATCCAATTGGTTCCAATAATCAAGTCCCGCACGCTTGAGCTTTTTGTCATCTATCGCAAAGCCCAACGGACGTATCAGATGCAGTGCGGCGCCTGTTGCGGCGCAGGTACGCGCGATATTTCCGGTGTTTTGCGGGATTTCGGGTTCATGAAGCACAATATTGATGGATTTCATAATGTTGTTAGGCTCCTTTTTTCGGTCTTTTGCAATTGCTGGATACATGATAGCATATTTTTTGAAATTCTGCAAGCGGAAAATACTTGAAATGATTAAAATTTACAATTTATAATATATTTTAATCGGCTTTTATAGTATAATAGAAATATTAAAATGAAAAGGATCAGCATGCTTATGTCACTTTTTACCAAATTGTTTGGAACTTACAGCCAGCGTCAGCTCAAAAAGCTGGAACTCATTGCCAATCAAATCGAAAATTTGGCAGACCGTTACCGCGCAATGAGTAATGCGGAATTGCAGGCGGTTACGCCGGCGCTGAAGGCACGCCTTGCCGCAGGGGAGACTTTGGACGATATTTTGCCGGATGCCTTTGCCGCAATGCGCGAAGCAGATGACCGTGTCCTTCAAAAAAGACCGTTCCATGTTCAGCTTTTGGGCGGTATCGTATTGCACCAAGGCCGTATTGCCGAGATGAAAACGGGAGAAGGTAAAACCTTGGTTGCAACGCTTCCGGCTTATCTCAACGCTTTGACGGGAGAAGGTGTACATGTTGTAACCGTCAATGATTATTTGGCGCGTGTGGGTGCGGAAGAAATGGGGCGTGTATATGCCTTTATGGGCTTGTCCACGGGACTGGTGGTACATGGGCAGACCGCGGCGCAAAAACAGGAAGCTTACCGTGCCGATATTACCTATGGAACCAACAATGAGTTCGGATTCGATTATTTGCGGGATAACATGGTCATATATAAGCAGCAAATGTCGCAACGCGGGCATGTATTTGCCATTGTGGACGAGGTGGATTCCATTCTCATTGACGAGGCGCGAACACCGCTGATTATTTCGGGCGCCGGAGAGACGGCTACCGACCTTTACGAAAAGGCCGAGGCTTTGGCGCGCACCATGCGAAAATTTGTGATAAAAGAACTGGATCAAAAGGAAAGCCACGATGATGTGAATGCCGACTATATCGTTGACGAAAAAGCAAACAACGCCATTCTGACGCCGGCGGGTGTTAAAAAAGCCGAGGCTTTTTTCGGGCTGGATAATCTGACCGATCCGGAAAACGCCGTGATTGCCCATCATGTCAATCAAGCAATCCGTGCGCACGGATGTATGCACCGAGATGTGGATTACGTGGTGAACGAAAAAGGCGTTATGATTGTAGATTCCTTTACCGGACGCCTCATGCCGGGCAGACGGTATTCCGATGGTTTGCATCAGGCAATCGAGGCAAAAGAGGGCGTACAGGTGCAAAAGGAGAACAAAACACTTGCAACCATCACCTTCCAAAACTATTTCCGTATGTACCGTAAGCTTTCGGGTATGACGGGTACGGCATTGACAGAGGAAAACGAGTTCCGTGAAATATACCGACTGGACGTGGTGGAAATTCCAACCAATCAGCCGATGATTCGTTTGGACCGCTCGGACGCCGTTTACCGCAGTATGGAGGGCAAGTACCGCGCAATTGTAGAACAAGTCAAAACCTGTCATGAAAAGGGACAGCCGGTACTGGTCGGTACCGTTTCCATTGATAAATCCGAGGCTCTTTCCGTGCGCCTTAAAAAAGCCGGTATTCCTCACACGGTTTTAAATGCAAAATATCACGAAAGGGAAGCCGAAATTGTTGCACAGGCAGGCAAACCGGGTGCAGTTACCATTTCCACCAACATGGCAGGCCGCGGAACCGATATTTTGCTCGGCGGCAATCCGGAGTTTATGGCAAAGGCCGATATGCGTTCCAAGGGCTATGCGGAGGAAGTGATTCAGGAGTGTACCGGCTTTACCGATACAGATGATGGCGAACTTTTGGAGGCGCGCGCTTGTTTCCGCGAATTGGTGCAAAAGTATAAAGCACAGATTGCCCCCGAAGCGCAAAAGGTGCGCGAAGCGGGCGGACTCTTTATTTTGGGTACCGAGCGCCATGAAAGCCGCAGAATCGACAATCAGCTTCGCGGACGCGCGGGACGGCAGGGAGATCCGGGAGAATCCAAATTCTTTCTTTCCATGGAAGATGATTTAATGCGCTTGTTCGGGACCGAACGCTTGCAGGGAATTGTCAATGCCCTCAAAATGCCGGAGGATGTGCCGATTGATGCAAAGATTCTTTCCAATGCCATTGAAAGTGCGCAAAAACGGATTGAAGACGCCAACTTCAAACGCAGAAAATATGTGCTTGCTTACGATGATGTAATGAATCAGCAGCGCACCATTATTTACAAACAACGTCAAGATGTTTTGAATGGCGAAGATATTTCCGAAACCATTCGCAAAATGCTGACTTCTACCGTGGAGTCTACGGTCGAAAACTTTACGCGCGGAGA
>CAYYCU010000001.1:11050-12984 GCA_964470415.1 uncultured Ruminococcus sp. | reverse complement strand
CAGCGTGATCCCGTAAACGAATACCGCATTCAAGGCGCCGATTTGTTTGACATGATGGTGGATGATATCCGTCAAAACACGGTGCGCACCATTTTGTCGGTCGTACCGCGCACGCAACCCATTCAGCGTGTACAGGTTGCAAATCCTTTAACGGCAGGCTTTGAAAATGCGGGGACCGCCAAAAAAACGGTGGTGCGGCGCGCTTCTGCAACCGTTGTGCGCGACAGCGCACGCATTGGCAGAAACGATCCCTGTCCGTGCGGAAGCGGAAAAAAATATAAAAACTGCTGTATGCGCAAAGAAAATACAGAAGGTTGACGGAGGCAGAAGATGGGCTTTGGTTATCTTTTGTTTGGTTATCTGATTACCTTCGTTCTGTATATTACGGTCAGCAATTTGGGCTTTGGCGGGTTGGCATTGCTGTTGGGCTACGGACTTATGCTGTTGGGGCTTTGGGAGTTGAACCGTTACCATCGGGCATTTGCCTATGCCAAATGGTTGCTCTTTCCTTTGCTGCTGACCGCTGTGTATGAGCTGTTTCGGTCTTTGGACGCGCTCTTTTTATGGAAGTTTGCCTTTTTCGGTACGGCCGTTGAGAATGTGTTCTCTTGGCTGCAATTCCTGTTGCTCATTCTGTTTAATTTGGCTTTGCTGTACGGAATCCGTATGATTTCGCGCGATCTCGGAATTTTGCATATGGTTACTGCGGCGATCCGCAATTCGATTTTTGTGGGGATTTACGCCGTCCTGTATTTGGTTGCGCATTTTCCGATTCAACCGATTCAGCAAATACAAGGGTATTTTACTCTGCCTGTGGTATTGAGCAATGTTGTTTGGATTGTTTGCAATCTCGTCCTTTTGGTTGCCTGCAATAAAAATATTTGCCGCGCCGAGGATGAGGCGCAACCGCCAAAGCCTTCGCGGTTCGGCTTTTTAAATCGTTTGAATGAATCGTATGAACGCAACCGTCAACGCTCGGTAGAGACCACCACGCGCGATGCCGAATCTTTTTTGCGGAAGCGGCAAGAAAAACGGGAGCAAAAAAATCGCAAGAAGAAAAAATAAGGGACCTCTGCGGTAAAAATCCGAAAAGAGAGGAGAAACGTATGGATACCGTGCAAAAAAAACGTATGGGCTTTGGCTGTTTGATTGCGGCAGGATTTTTTCTGTTTAATCCTGTGGTGGCATTTGTTGACATATTGCCAAACTGTATCGGGTATCTGTTGATTTGTATAGGGCTTGGACGGATGATGGATATGGAAGGCCATATCGCGGAAGCACAGAAAAAATTCCGTACGCTTTTTTTGTTCAGCTTGGTGCAAATGCTGGCGTCTTATATTATTTTCAATGTCATGCAACGTTACAGTACCTCGGACGGGCAGGAAATGAAAATAAACAGCTACGAAAAGCCGGTTTATATTTTGTTGGGTTCGTTTGTCATGCTTGTCATACAATGGTATTTTTTGATTCCCGCATGGAAAGAACTTTTTGCGGGAATGGATTGCTTGGCAGACCGCTACGATGCCGGCGCATGGGCGCATGAGAAAAAGGGAAGAACCGCCGCTCGGCGTATGAGCCGTTTTTCGGCGGTTACGGTAACGGTTGCCTCCTTGCTTTCCTTGCTTCCGGAATTGAGCGTTTTGACCTCTTTTGAAAAAGAAGCACAAAATGCACACTTTCCGTTTGATTGGTATGAATACATTGTGCTGTTCCGTTGGGTATGCGGAACGGTTTCGGCACTGCTTTCGTTGGTTTGGCTTTTTTTCTTTGTACGCTTCTTTTTATGCGGAAAGCGGGATAAGGTGTGGCAAAAAAAATTGGAATCCGCATATACCGCTGTCTTGCAAGAACAAAGCGGTATGCTGACCGTCCGCCGTTTTTCCAATGCATTTTTGCTGTTGCAAATCGGAATTGTTTTTTCGGTTGGGATTCGG
>CAYYCU010000001.1:5660-10950 GCA_964470415.1 uncultured Ruminococcus sp. | reverse complement strand
CAAAATCAGGACAACAATCAGAATCAGAACAATCAACAAAATCAAAACAACAATCAAAGCAATACCCAAGGCCGAAACCGTTGTCATTAAGTCGGCATCCTCCCGCGGGGAGGTTACATCGCGCTTTGATTGTGTGTATTTACCAATCGGAGGCTATCACCGTGTTTGAGATTGACAAAATTCCGTCTACCGTGACGGATGCCCTGCTTCAAAAGGGATTGAATCCGGCGGAAATTTTGCTGGGTGCATACTGTGACCGAAGCCGAGAGCAAACACCGCTGGAAGTTTATTTATTGGCTACGGAGCATGCGCTGTGGATTCTTTCCGGCGTTCATGTAACCGAAAGCACCGGGACGCGCAAAAAAATGCGTCATCCGCGTCCCAACCGCACATTTCGAGAAATCAGTTTCGAAGTTTTTTCGTTGTCGGAACTTTGTGAATTCCGTGTAGAGGAACTGCTGTCCGCGGGGAGACTGACCGCAAAACGCCGAGAAGATCACCGTCCCGTTTTCCTTGCGGCGTTTACCAATTTTTGCAAAGAATCCATGTTTCTGTTTGCAAAATATGCGGAAAAAATTTGCGAGAGAGAGCCATTGGAGATTGATCCGAAGGACGATCCGGCAGGGAAATGTTGCCCAAAATGCGGCATGCGCTATCCGGACCTGAACCGCAAGGTTTGTCCCCACTGTATGGAAAAAGGCAAACTGTTTCGCCGTTTTTCAACCTTCTTTTTGCAATACAAGTCGTATTTGTTCCTTATGATTCTTTCTCTCACGGTTTTAACGGCGATGAGTATTTTGGTTCCGTATCTTTCCAGTGGTTTTTTTTATGACGAAGTCATTTACGGTACGGGGGGATTTGCGGGACAGATTCTTTTGGTTTTGGGGCTGATCATTGCAACGCGTATTTTAAAGTTGATTGCTACCATGGTGAACAACCTTGTTACCTCTACAATTGCCGCCAAAATGGTATTTGATTTGAAAAAAACGATTTTTCAATCTATCGAAAAGCTGTCTCTCCGTTTTTTCACCGGAAGACAAACGGGCGGCTTGATGACGCAGGTCAATGAGGATGCCAATACCATTTACAGCTTTTTTTGCGATGGCCTCCCGTATGTAATTGTCAATATCGTTCAAATTGTCGTACTTGTGGTCTTGCTTTTTATGATTGAACCGATTTTGGCAATCTTGGCTTTTGTTACCGTTCCTGTTTTTATGCTGCTGTTAAGGTGGTTGTTTCGGCGTGAACGCATGTTTCATGCCAAAAGATATTCTCATTCACATCAAATGAATTCGTTTCTCTCGGACGTTTTTTCCGGAATGCGTGTTGTAAAAGCGTTTTCGAAGGAAAGAACCGAAGTCGAGCGTTTTTCCGGAAAGAATCAAGCGCTTGCCGGGAGTGAGAAAAAGCTGTCGCTGTTCACCAATTATGCATGGCCTTTGGCGGGACTTGTTTTGTATTTCGGTAATATTATTGCATGGGGCATTGGCGGTTGGATGGTCATTACGGGGTATCGGAACTTGACCTACGGCATGCTGCTGACTTTCATTGCCTATATGAACATGGTGTTTGATCCGCTTGATTTCTTTACCGATTTTATTGATTGGACGGCAGATTGTTCCAATGCGCTTCAACGGTTGTTTGAAATTATGGACGCACAACCGGACGTCAGCGAAAAAGAAAATCCCGCCAATCCGGAACCGCTTGGCGGAGAAGTGGTTTTTGACCGTGTTTCCTTTTCTTATCAAAAAGGCAAAAAAATTATAAACAACGTGAGCTTTACGGTTCCGGACGGAAGTGTGTTGGGCATTGTTGGGCATACGGGTGCCGGGAAAAGCACGCTTGCCAATTTATTGATGCGTATGTATGATGCCGATGAGGGCGAAATCCGCATTGGCGGGTATCCCGTGCGCGATTTGGCACTTTCCACACTGTATCGTAATATTGCCATTGTTTCGCAGGAAACTTATTTGTTTATGGGAACCATTTTGGAGAATATTCGCTATGCCCGTCCCGAAGCTTCTTTTGAAGAAGTCCTGGAAGCCTCCAAATGTGCGGGCGCACATGATTTTATTATGAAATTGCCGGATGCGTACGATACGCGTATCGGCTTTGGCTATCAGGATCTTTCCGGCGGTGAGAAGCAACGGCTTTCAATTGCGCGTGCCATTTTAAAAAATCCGAAAATTCTGATTCTCGATGAAGCCACCGCGGCAATGGATACACAAACCGAGCGGAAAATACAGGAAGCACTCTCTCAACTGATACAGGGAAAGACAACCGTTATGATTGCACACCGTTTGTCCACCTTGCGGGACGCGGATCAGCTGGTGGTCATTGAACACGGAAAAGTCGCAGAGCACGGCACACACAAAGAGCTCCTCCAAAAAGAGGACGGCGTTTACAAAAAGCTCTTTACTTTACAGGACGAGGCGCTGAAGAGTGCCGGAATACGCGAATAAAGGACGTAAAAAGGAGGCGACCGATTATGAAACAGCATCCCATGCCACCACCGCACGGCGGTCCCGATAACGGGCGAAAAGAGCATAAGGAGCGCGCGCTAAAGGACATATCCGTAACCGTTTGGCTTACACCGGAAAATGCGGAATTTCAGCTTCAAAACGGTTTTTTGTACATTTCCCACGGTGAAAAAACGCAACGGGCATTTCTTTGCCGTCAGTTTCCGTTTGAGCTTTTACGGGAATTTATTTCGGTGCTGGACGAAGAGCAACAGGAGATCGGCATCATTCGCCGTTTGGATGATTTTACGGGAGAAGCCGGGGAACTGTTGACAAAGGAACTCAACAGGCGCTATTATACATCCGTTGTTTTAAGCATTTTGAACGTTAAGGAGCGCTACGGCTTTTCTTATTGGAAGGTGAAAACGGCGGAAGGCGAGCTTTCTTTTACATTGCACGATACGTACCGCAGTATTGTTCGCGCCGGAGAAAAACGGATTCTTTTTTTGGATGTAAACGGGAACCGTTTTGAAATTCCGGATATTGATGCACTGGATCGCAAAAGCTATAAGAAGATAGAGCTTTACCTGTAAGGGAGACAGATTATGGAAAAAATCAATCCGCGCCTGTTAAAGGAGTTGCAAAAAATCGCCCCCGATATTCGGGAAGAAGAGATTGTTGCATTGATGCGGAGCAATTTGGATGTTTTGGAGCCGTCCGCGCATGTAAAGTCTTATACCGTTTTGCTTCGGCAAGAATTGCGTGTTTATACGGGAGAGAGCAAGACCGTATCGGTGCCGATTGCAAATATTGCTTCCCTCAAAATGATTGCCGGAGTCGGATGTGTATTTGTTGAATATGAGCAAAAAGAAAGCGGAGAGCATGTTATGCTTGCGCGCGCCGACAGTCGGTATCAGTCTATGATGGGGCAGTATGTCAAGCGTTGCAATCATTATTTGCGCTTCGGCAATTGTGATTTTTCAAAATTTTCGAATGCCGCGGAACAGGCATGCCCCAAATGCGGAAGAATTTATCCGCGCGGTTCTCATACCTGTACGCATTGTACCTCAAAAAAGAAAGTCCTTTTCCGTTTGCTAAAGCTGGCAAAAAAAGAATGGAAATACGTTTTGATTGCGGCTGTTTTCTTTTTGCTGACCACCGCAATCAGTGTGGTATCTCCCTATATCAACCGTATTTTGGTTGATGATTATATTCAAAATACGGCAGAGAATATCTTTTTACCGGGATTTTTCGGTGTGGTACTTTCCATGTTGGCAATCAATGTATTGCGGCGGCTTTTTTCGGTGATACGCGGCTATTTTTTAACGGTCGGAGGCAACAATTTGATTGTGCGTCTACGCAACATGGTGTTTGAAAAAATTCAGACGCTTTCCATTTCCAAGCTTATGCGTCGTACATCGGGCGAGCTGATGAAACGGGTGAACAGCGATACACGTGTCATCAAGCAATTTTTGATTAACCAATTGCCCAATATTTTGGAGCAATTGTTGCTCCTGTTCGCCATTTCGGTTTTGTTGCTGTTTTATGATTGGCGGTTGGCACTTTTAATTTTACTGCCGGCGCCTCTCGTTGTGTTGTCTTTTCGGTTCTTTTGGCGGTTTATGCAAACACTCTTTAACCGCCGCTGGGAGTTGAATTCGCGTGCCAATGCAATTTTGCATGATATTTTTTCCGGTATTCGCGTGGTCAAATCTTACGGTATGGAGAAGCGCGAGGAAGAACGGTTTATCGAAATGTCGGCAAAGGAGCGGGACGCCCAACTTCGGCAGGAGCGTATTTGGGCTTTGATTATGCCCTCTTTGCATTTTCTGATGGGCATTGGCGAATACATATTGCTGTTTTACGTTGGCAATAAGATGCTGGGCGGAGAGATGACGGCAGGCGAAATGTCTCAATTTTCCTCTTATGCCGGCATGATTTACGCGCCGCTCAGTGCGCTTATGAGCTTTCCGCGCCAATTTATGCAAATGATGACGTCTATGACGCGTGTTTACGAAATCATGGATGAAACCGCCGACATTTCGGATGCCGATGCACAGCCCTTGCCTGCAATCCGAGGAGCAATCGACCTCGACCGTGTTTCATTCGGATACGAAGATTCCGATGAGCTGTTGCGGGATATTGATTTGCATATTCAGCCCGGTGAATTTATCGGATTGGTCGGAAAATCCGGCGTTGGAAAATCTACACTGATTAACCTGCTGATGCGGATGTATGATGTGGACGAAGGTACCATACGCATCGATGGTGTGGATATTCGCGACATTCCGCAGGAGGACTTGCGTTCTCAAATGGGCGTTGTTTTGCAGGAGAATTTTTTATTTACCGGCTCCATTTTACAAAATTTGATTTATGCAAAGCCGGACGCCACCTACGAGGAGGTCATTTATGCCGCCAAAAATGCGGGCGCACATGAGTTTATCATTCGCTTGCCGGACGGATACAATACCTATGTCGGAGAAAAGGGGCACACACTGTCGGGCGGCGAACGTCAGCGCATTTCCATTGCGCGTGCAATTTTGCACAATCCCAAAATTTTGATTTTGGATGAAGCCACCGCCTCTTTGGACACCGAAACCGAAAAGCTGATACAGGACGCACTGCATGCACTTTCCAAGGGCAGAACCACCATTGCCATTGCACACCGACTTTCCACCCTCCGCAATGCCACACGCCTTGTCGTAATGGATAAGGGCGGAATTGCCGAGGTCGGTTCCCATGACGAGCTTATGGAAAAGCGCGGAATTTATTACAATCTTGTCATGGCACAGCGGGATATGAGTAAAATGCAGGATGCAGAAACATAAAAA
>CAYYCU010000001.1:0-5560 GCA_964470415.1 uncultured Ruminococcus sp. | reverse complement strand
TGCAGAATTGCGTCTACTTCACGGATGTTGGCAAGAAATTGATTTCCCAATCCCTCTCCTTTTGAAGCACCCTTTACCAAACCGGCAATGTCAACAAATTCTATGACGGCAGGGGTGTATTTGTTGGGGTGATGCATTTCGGCAAGAAAATCCAACCGCTTGTCCGGAACGGTTACCACACCGACATTCGGTTCAATTGTACAAAACGGATAGTTTGCGGATTCGGCTCCCGCGTTTGTCAGCGCATTAAAAAGCGTGCTCTTTCCAACGTTGGGAAGACCTACGATACCAAGTTTCATTTTATTCTAATCTCCTTTTATTTTACAAGTTTTTTCGAAACGAAAATGCGTTACTTTATCGTTTTTTAACCATTTTCGAGCGCTTTTAGGATACGATTTTTTGCAACTTCATTTTAAGGTGTACCGTTTGCGGCACCGTTATTGTTACGCAGTTAATATTGATTCGTCTTTTTGCCATTGCAATCTTTGCAAAGCATTTGCTTTTGATAAGCCTTTGTTTGTGCCGTTCTATCCCGCCTCCTTTTGCTTTCTCCATAGTTAAACAAATTTCATGTATCTTGAATTTCTTCCGTTGCCGATTTTCTTAATGTTGCCGTTTTTCACCATTTGACCGAGGACGGCTTCCACGGTGGTAGGACTTACATCCGGGAGAATCTTGCAGATCTCCGACTTGGAGATTGGTATCAAGCTATTCAGAACGGTTGCTTCAACGCGGCTTTTCTTGGTGATCTTCTTGCCGTTGACGATGGCAAACCGCTTATCCAATTCCTTATAGCACATATAAAGCGTGGATAGAAAGTTTTCGATGAAGGGGAAATAGTCATTTTCGTTGGTATCCCATCCGTCCGAGGACTGCTTCAACGCCTCGTAATAAAAGCCCTTATAATTGTTGATCTGTTCCTCAAAGGAAACATATTTGCCGGCATCAAATCCATTCTTATAAAGCAATAGGAGTGAGAGCAAACGAGAAAGTCTGCCGTTCCCGTCACGGAAGGGGTGAATGCAGAGAAAATCGAGTATCACGCAGGGGATCAACAAAAGCTGGTTGATGTTTGCATCATTTCTTGCGTCAAGATAGGCAAGCTCAAGCTGTTCCATCGCCTGCCTGACCTCGTGCGCAGGAGTGGGACGAAAGCGAACGCGGTGATTGCCGTTGGCATCGACTTCCAAGATTACGTTATCATCGGTTTTATATTTGCCGCCAAACGCATATCCTGCAATCGACATCATTGTTTCGTGCAGACGGAGAATATCACGCTCTCGGAAATCAATATATTCATGTCCGATGTGAATGGCGTTTAGAGCATCGCGGTATCCCGCAATCTCCGCCTCATTGTGATTGAGGGGCGCACTGTTGCCGCTGACGATGGCGGCAATTCTGTCATCGCTCGTTACGATGCCTTCAATCGCGTTGGAGCTTTTAACCGACTGTATTTTAGCCACCGCCTCAAGCTCGGTGAAGATTTTTGCATATTCGTCCTTGCGCACCCCCGCCATTGTTTTCAATTCTGCAATACCCGCAGTCAGATTGACGAGCCGCGCCGGGAGCAGACCGTTATTCAAAAAAGAGTAATCAAATTTTCTCATATTCAGTCCTCCGTATTTGCATATTATTATACCACAAATTGTGCAGTTTGTCAAGAGAATGATAAAATTGATTTGCACATATATTTTCAAATAATATGCAGATAGGGCATACAAATCGGTTTCGGTTTGTACGCCCTGATTCCTTTTCGCATATTATTTTAACGTTGCCTTTTCTACCCTTGCGGAATGGCTGCTGTACCAAGTTTCATAAAAAATCTCCTGAAAAAGTGTTCATTGATACAGAATTTGCACATTCTAATCTATATTATAGTACAAAAGTGAGGTTTTCGCAAGGGGAGGATAAAAAATCTATAAAAAATCCAAAAAATGTTTTAAAATCATTTGCATTCTGTTCAATTTTGTGTTATAATAAAATGAACGCAGAATGAAATGCTGAAAAATGAGCTTTTGAAGCGGCTTTTTGACCGCCGTTTCAAAAAATTCATATATTCGTCACATTGTGACCTCATTCACATTTTATAATGCTATCATGAAAATATTAGATAAAAATATAAAAACAGGAGATTTTTCAAATATGACAGATACGAAAATTTTGGTAGTAGATGATGATGCCAATATCAGCGAGCTTTTGAAGATGTACTTTGAAAACGAAGGCTATGATGTAAAAACCGCCTCCGATGGAATTGAGGGCTTGAGTTATTTTAAGATTTTTGAGCCCGATTTGGTGTTGCTTGATATTATGCTGCCCAAAAAAGACGGTTGGCAGGTCTGCCGCGAGATTCGCGAGATGTCCTCCAAGCCCGTGATTATGATTACGGCAAAGGGTGAGGTGTTTGACAAGGTGCTTGGCTTGGAGCTCGGTGCCGATGACTTTGTGGTAAAGCCGTTTGATATGAAAGAGCTTTCCGCACGTGTCAAAGCCGTTTTGCGCCGTTGTCAAACGCATACCCGTCAAAGCGATGAAGAGGTTATCAAGTTTGAAAACATTGAAATCAGCTTGCAAAAATATGAGCTGAAGTTGCGCGGCAAGTCGGTTGATATTCCGCCCAAGGAATTGGAGCTGTTATATTTTCTGGCTTCCAATTACAATCGCGTATTTACCCGCGACCAATTGCTGGATAAGGTTTGGGGATTTGACTATCTCGGCGATTCCCGTACCGTAGACGTGCATGTAAAACGGTTGCGCGAAAAGCTGGAGGGCGTTTCCGATAAGTGGATGCTCAAAACCGTTTGGGGTGTCGGCTATAAATTTGAAATATTGAGTTGACTGCTTTTTTGCCCTTTTTGGGAGGGGTACCGTGTTTAAAAGTATTTTTGCAAAATATGTTACCGCCTTTATGGTGATTATTGCCGGTTGTTTTGCTTTGCTGTTGCTGATAGTGACTTCCATTGTCGGCAATTATTCCATGCAAAATAAAGCCGCCGTCATGGAGAATTCCGCCGATTTGATTCGCATGTTTTTGGAAGAGAAGGCAGAGGACTGTGCGCCCGAACGCTTTACGCAAATGCTGGCAGAGACAGATGCCGAGCGCCTGCGCGCCATGCTGGATTCCTTTTCCGACTTCGGTGAGGATATTTCCGTATTATTGACCGATTCCAACGGTACGGTTCTTTATGCCGCGGGGGCGGCGTCCGAGCTGTCGGAGGGAGAAACGGCATTGCCGATGTCGGTGCTGTCTGCTGTTTCCGCTTCGGCGGATGGCGGTTTTTTTGGCAGGACAGAACTGACCGATAACGGACGGGAGGTTTTGCTTTGTGCGGTTCCCGTTTGCAATGCGCAGGGGACGCTTTGCGGGATTGCCGCCGTCTATTCGGAGCAAAACACCGCGGGCGGCTTGGATGTGGAAAACAATCTGACCAAGACCATTCTTTCTTCGGCGGCCTTGGTGTTGATTGCCGCTCTGATTGCGGCGTATATTATCACCGAGCGTACCGTTGCGCCGATTCGTGAAATGAGCGTGGCGGCGCGTGATTTTGCCGCGGGAAAATTTGAAAGCCGTGTAACCGTTCGCGGCCGCGATGAGGTCTCTCAACTTGCAGAGGCTTTTAATCAAATGGCAGATTCGCTTGAGAATTTGGAAAAGATGCGCAACTCCTTTGTGGCAAATGTTTCACATGATTTGCGCACGCCCATGACGACAATCGCCGGCTTTATTGATGGGATTCGCGATGGCGTAATTCCGCCGGAGGAACGTGACCACTATTTGGAGATCGTTTCTATCGAGGTACACCGTTTGTCGCGGTTGGTTTCATCGCTGTTGGATCTTTCGCGGATTCAAGCGGGCGACCGCAAATTTGTCATGAAGTCATTTGATATTTGTGAAATGGCGCGGTTAATTTTGATTTCATTTGAGCATATCATTGAAGAGAAGAAGCTGGAAGTTGTATTTGATTGTGAATCGGAACGTATGCCGGTGCTTGCCGACCACGATGCGATTTACCAAATTTTCTATAATATTTGTCACAATGCGTTAAAGTTTTCCAAAGAGGGCGGCTTGCTCCGCATTCGGATTTTGACGGCAAAAGACAAAAAAATACAGGTTTCGGTTTACAATGAGGGCAACGGGATTCCCACCGAGGATCAGCCCTATGTCTTTGAGCGTTTTTATAAAAGCGACAAAAGTCGGGGGCTGGACAAAACGGGAGTGGGGCTTGGCTTGTACATTGCCAAAACCATTATTGCCGCACACGGAGAAAAAATTTGGGTGGAAAGCGAACCCGGAAAAAATTGCGAATTCTTTTTTACCTTACCGCGTGCGCCGCATCATATTTTGCATGCCGCCGAGGATAAAACCAACCGGAATTCGGTAAACTGATGATAAAAGGTAAAAGTCGATTTTGATGTTGTTAGGGAGATAGAATATATGGAGCATAACGAATCCAAGGATACACCGCGCGCGGCAGACGTTACGCCGCCTTCCGAGTATGTTTATCGGTGGAATTATGAAGAGCAATGCGCACATGACGCACGCATCGGAAAGAAAAAACGGCGTAACGGCACCGTGGTTTATGCCATTGTTATGACGGCTGTTTTTCTTGTCTGCTTCGGCTTGTTGGCAGGTGTGCTGGTATGGTATCGCGCGGACGGGACGCAAACCTCCGGTTCTTCCGCACCGAGCGGAGAAGCACTTTCCACCGGAGACGTTGCGGAGTTGATAAAGCCGTCCACGGTTTTGATTTATGCCTCAAGCACCGGCTCTTACGGTTACGGCACCGGCTTTTTTATCGGTTCCAACGGCTATATTGCCACCAATTATCATGTGGTGCAGGGGCGCACGTACTATTCCGTTACCCTGTATTCCGGAGAAAAGTTGGAAGCCGAGGTGATTGGCTACAGCGAGGCGGATGATTTGGCGGTTCTTAAAATTCCGGGTTACGGATATCCCGTTCCCGCCATAGGAAATTCGGACGCATTGCGTGTCGGCGACAAAGCCATTGCAATCGGAAATCCGTCCGGCGCCGATGCACCGTGGTCTACCACGCAGGGCATTGTGTCGGCACTGAACCGTGAAGTAACGGTAACGGGGACCAACACCATTGAAGCCTTGACCATGATACAAACCGATGCAGCACTCAATCCCGGTAATTCGGGAGGCCCGCTTTGCAATGACCGCGGGGAAGTGATTGGTATTGTAGCACGCAAAATGACCGATTATGAGGGCGTTTCCTTTGCCATTCCAATCAACGGAGCCATGGAAATTTTGACCGCCATTATGAAAACCGGCAATGCCGATGGCGTGGAGTCAACGGTTTCCAAAGTCCGTCCCACCGTTGGAATTACGGGCGGAACAATCGGTGCCGAGGACACTTACACTTATGGCGGAGTGGAATATACCGCAGGGCGTGATGGCGTATTGGTGAGCACAGTGGATGCCAACGGCGCGGCGTACGGAAAGCTGCAGATTGCCGATATTATCATTGCTATGGACGGCAAACCCGTTACGGATATGGACGGTTTGATTGCCATGCTTTATGAGTATCGGGTAGGCGAT